>PXDL01000215.1 GCA_003566395.1 Balneolia bacterium
AAAATCCGGCCTTGTAAAAAAATGGCGATAGGGTCGCTCCGCTCCCAATAGTGAGTTTTGGATTGTGAATGAATTGTACAAAGAAAATGAGTGAAATAAGCTACGGCTACCTTATAAACAGCTTACAATCTTCACTGATACTGTCCCCTGAAACCGGTTCCCTTTTGTCCGCACAAAAGGGAAGAGATGTCTAATTCGGTCTCTAAATCATGTATTTGTATCATTTCCGGAGTTTAGCGCCATTTGACCACGTGTTTTAAAATGGCTTGCCATATGGGATTTTAACAGGGTCAAGTATAGGACGGTATTTGAGCTGAATTAAAATCGTACTCAGGTTATTACAACCTTTTCCTGTTTCAATCCTACTCCGCCCAGGGAAGGCGCTCTTCCATATCCGCAACCACATAAATCATAACGGCGGTTGCGGCAATTACTTTGGCGATGTCGTCTTTATCCAGCTTATCGAGGGTATCGGCATCGGTGTGATGGTACCAGAAATATCGTTCGGTGTCGGTATCGATGCCCATGCCCGGTACGCCTTCACGAATCAGCGGACCAATATCTACCGTGCCGGAGCTGCCTTCGCGCAATTCTGTAACGCCGATCGCTTCTGTCAGCTTCAGGACAGGCTCCAGCATGCGGCGGGCTTCATCCGTACCGGAAAAGCCGAATCCAAACGGTTCAAATACTCCAAAATCGATCTCATACGCCATTTGATGCAGTTCCAGACTTCCGTTTTCCATAACCATGTCGCGGTAGGCCCGGCCGCCCATCACCCCGTTTTCTTCATTGGTCCAGCCCACCACGCGAATCGTGCGCCGGGGCTGTAATCCGAGTTCTTTCATCAGGCGCACCGCTTCCCAGGTTGCAATTACGCCGCCGGCATCATCCATTACGCCATGCCCTACATCCCAGGAATCTATATGGCCGCCTATCACAACAACTTCCTCCGGTTTTTCACGGCCTCTAAGCTCGCCCATCACGTTATGTGAGAGAGCATCCGGCAGCATTTCGGCCTCCATTTTCAGGCTAACCTCAATGGTTTCACCCCGCTCAATAAACCGCTGGATGAGCTCCGAATCTTCTAAAGTAATGGCCGCAAAAGGAATCGGGTCCACATCATCATCGTAACGGATATTGCCGGTATGGGGCGTTTGCATCGAAAACGGAGCCACCGAGCGCAGCAGCGATGCCACCGCACCGGCGCGGGATGCTATGGATGCCCCGCGAACCCGGTATTGTACGGTTTCTCCATACGTTGTAAAAGGAACATTCCACAGCACAATTTTACCCTCAGCTTCTCCGGCCCGCTCCTCAAACTCCTCAAAACTATGTACCACCATCACTTCCGCGCGGATCCCTTCGGGCGGCGTGCCTACAGAGCTGCCGAGGCCCAGCATCCTCATCTCTTTATCGTACGGACCATGCATTACCGCAGACTCTTCACCACGAACCCAGTGCGGTACCATTACTTCCTGTTTATACACGTTCTCGAAGCCGTCTTCCAGCATGGTGTCGTGCATCCAGTCGATCGCATCTTCGAGCATCCGGCTTCCGCTTAGTCTGTGAGGGTAATAATCGGTCACATAAGCCAGCCGATCCCACATAATTTCTTTATTTGTATCGTCAAGGGCGGCTTCGATAAGCAGGTCGGCGGTTTCACGGTAATCGTCAACCCATTGATATGAATCGGAAGCACGCTCGGTTTCATCGGCGCAGGAGGTGAGAAAAATTGAGAGTGTAATGAGGCTGAGAAAAGAAGATTTCATAAATCAAATGGCTTTTGAGTTAGGCAGGGTGATGGCTTTAGAAGCAGAATCCCGGTAAGTGGTTAGGGAAATATCACTATTTGGCAAAAATTGCAAGCCTCAAGATGTGGAACAGAACTCAGCTGATTGAAACTGAAACTTTTTCAATAACCATCGTAGAATCAAAATGTCAAAATAACTTGACACTTAGTATGGATATAGAGACATTATGTAAGACAAAATAGTCATCTTCAACTCGAAAAATTATGAATACTGATAATCCCAAGGAAAAAAATCCGGAGTGGCCGTACCGTTCTCTTCTTTGGTACGGGTTTTTCGGAATGGATTCTCCGGGTGGTAAAACCCTTGTTTTGCGCACTACGGCGGCGTTGCTGATTTTCATTGTTGGTGCGTTGTTGGCCTCTATTCCAGATCCTCTCTGGCTGAAGATCGTTGGGGCGTTGATGGTGCCGGCAGCTGCGGCCTTTATTATGTGGAGCGGATGGCGCTACCTCAACGGGCTTGACGAACTTAGCCGCCTGATACAGCTCCGGGCTTACGCGTTTTCGTACGGAGCCGCTATAGTACTTGCCATGACTATGTATTCCCTGGAAATATCCGCATGCATCAGTATAAGTCCGTTGTGGCTTATTTTAGTGGAGCCGCTGCGTGGAATCAGTTTGTACGTAATCGCCAAACAATACCAATGAAAAACCGTATTCGAGAACTTCGTGCGCGGCACCGGATGTCGCAGGCTGAACTTGCCGATCGCCTGGGCGTTTCGCGTCAGACGGTAAATGCCATAGAAAACGACAAGTATGACCCCAATCTGTCGGTGGCTTTCCTCATCAGCGGTATTTTTGATGAACCGGTAGAGGATGTATTCGACAAAACTACATTTCTGAAAGAAAACCATCACCCTAAACCCTGAATGACCATGTTTGCAATCGTAAAACGCATTTGTGTTACCCTGATCTTGATCCCGGCCCTGTATGCGAGTACTGCTGCCCAGGAAACTTCGCTGCTCTGGAAAATTGAAGGAAACGGACTGGAATCACCATCTTATTTGTATGGAACCATGCATCTGATTTGCGGAGAGGATTTTGTGATGGCGCCCGAAGTAACCGGAGCCCTTAAGCAAAGCAGCAGGCTGGCTCTGGAAATTGACATCTCCGATCCGGAAATTATGCAGAAAATGATGCAGCTTTCGGTGAATCCCGACGGAAGCAATATCAAAGAGTATATTCGTGAAGAGAACCGGGAGCAGGTTGATGCGTTTTTTACCACCAATTATGGTGCTGGCCTCGAGCAGCTCGGCACGATGCGGCCAATCGCACTTACGTCTATGGTGCTGATGGCTTTACTGGAGTGCGAGGACGAAATTCAGTCGTACGACGGATATTTGATGACCCTGGCAAAAAAACATGAAATCGAGGTCAGCGCGCTGGAAACGGTGGAATTCCAATATGGTTTGTTTGATGAAATTCCTCTTGACGATCAGGTGGATGAGCTGGTCCGCATTATTATTGACCCGGAGGAAGGCCGCGATGAATTCAGGAAGATGGTTGAGACCTATTTGAGTCAGGACATCTACACCATGTATGCGCTTGTTACCGAAGATGAATTCTGGGAGACCTACAGGGACCTGCTTTTGTATGAGCGTAACCGCGCATGGATCCCTGAAATCGCGCGTATGTCGGCCGAAGAGACCGTCTTTTACGCAGTAGGCGCGGGCCACCTCGCCGGAGACTACGGGGTCATCAACCTGCTCCGGAACGAAGGCTATACACTAACGCCCGTAAAGATTGAAATGTAATTCGGTTCCCCGTTCCGGGTTTCAGGTTATTGATATGGAGTAAGCTTTTTCCATCCGGAATCATTCTGAATTTTTGAATTTGAGATGTGAGGGGTAGAGGTCCGGGATAAAAAAGCTGAAAAACTGCTCATAGATTGATTTTAGGAACTAAACCCGGCCTTGTGAAAAAATGGCGCAGGTCGCTCCGCTCCCAATTTTGAATGGTGGATGGTGAATTTTGAATGATTTGCACACAAAGAAACTTAGTAAGATGACAAGTTCCGGGTATATTATTTATCACTTTAGACTGTTTACTGATTCTGATCTCTGATACTGAACTCTGTAACTGGTTACCTTTTGTCTGCACAAAGGGTAAAAGAAGTTTATTTCGACATCGGAATTACAAGACTACCTCGAATC
>PXDL01000026.1 GCA_003566395.1 Balneolia bacterium
AGGGCACGTGAATTATTGAACAAATACCTGATTGAAAAAAGGGGTTCGTTCTGAGCCGTCTGATTGCGCTATGTCATATCCTGCAAGCAAGCGAGGTCCCGGCAAAAGCTGAAGCATCCTTTGTTCCGGATAATTTCCGGACTGAAGGTTTTATCCATTTATGTACAGATTCTCAGCTCGCGTCCACACTGCGTCGCCATTTCGCACAGAAAACAGACTTGGCGGTACTCAGGGTGATGCTCGACCGGGCCGATCCCAACTTGCGTTTTGAAGACCTCTACAACAGCGGAGAGCTTTTTCCACATCTCTACCGCCCGATTAAGGCCTCCGAGATAAAAGCGGTAATACAGATACCCGAACGAAGCGCATTCCGGGATGATGAGGCGTTTGAAAACCGGCTCACAAACCTTATGAAGGAGTCCTCAGCTTGATTCCTGCATTTCGGTGCCTTCAAACTCAAGTATATAAGAAGAGCCGAAGGCCACGGAAGGTGTATTGAATCCGGGGGAAACCTCGCCCGCTAATACTCTTTTGGCCGATTCGGCGGCTGTTCGGGCCGTGAGGGTGTATCCGTCGGGTCCGCTGTATCTGAACGTGCGTTTTGCAGCCAAATCCATCACTTCTACAATGATGTGCGAACTTCCATTTTGCCGCTGTTCGGCTGTAGGCCCCGAACCGCGCTTCCCGGCTCGTTTTCTCAGCATAGATTTCATAAACCCGGTTCTAAACAGCGGACGCAGAAGCCGGGCTATTTTCATAAGGACCGACGTGCCGCGGGGTACGGCCATATAGACCTCAATTTCCGAGATTCCGGTGCTGTGGTAAGCGGTTGAAAGATCACCCCATGGAATTAAAATCGTGGTTTTCTTTACGCCGTTAAATATACGCCTGGCTTTTTTGGAACCCGGCCCTACCCGGCAAATCACACCTTTTCTCCGGACGGCTCCACCGTTGCAGGAGTGCTCTATAACTGTGGAGGCACTGCCGTAGGATACTCCGCCTTTCATATAAATATAAATCCGGAGTTTAATCGCCGACTGCAGCTGTTCCCAGGCGTGGCGGGCCAGACAGTCCGAAGCCACAACATCAAACCCAACTCCGGGTAATAGAACGATGTTCTTATCACTGGCGCGCAATCCTTTACCTGCTATTGACTCGAAAACTTCGAACTCACCGGTTATATCGAGGTAGTGTGTGCCGGATGCAATGCAGGCTTCGGTCATTACCTCTGATGTATGAATGTAAGGGCCTGCGCAATGAAGCACCGCATCGATGTCGGTAAGCTGCCCGGTAACCGTTTCTTTTGAGTCAAGGGCGAAACGGCGCACCGGCAGCTTATAACGGGCTGCTTGTTCGGAAAGCTTGCCTCCGTCGCGTCCTCCGAGAACTACCGAGATATCTCGCTTCAGACATTCCTGCACTATTAAATCTCCCGAATAACCATAAGAGCCGTAAACAAGTAACTTAGGCTTATCGGTTGTTCGGGCCTTCCCCGCATCTACAGACATCATCCCTACGTTTATTAAATTTTTAGTAACACTAATATAAACGTTGAAAGGGAATATTCAAGAGGTGAAAGGCGTCCTTTACCTATACTTAATATTCCATAAATCAAGGGTTTGTGGAAAACCCGGGTCTTCAGGCAGAATGAATCCGGTTAGTCTCCGAAAGATCGGCGTTTATAAAAAATAACGGTGCATTATTCATGCATATTTAGAAACCCCTTTACCGATAGTTGAAATCAGTAACTCAACACTCTTTCTATCGTCTCAATCAGCCGTACATCTGCCAGATAGTGTTGTTCCAGCTTTCTGCTGAATGGAACCGGCATGTAAAGGGAGGAGCAGCGCAGAACAGGAGCGTCCAGGTCCTGAAAGCAGGTTTCCTGAAGCCGTGCAGAAATTTCAGCCATAGGGCCGAGCACGGAAGAGGCTTCTTCCAGCAGAACCGCCCGGTTGGTTTTGGTCACGCTGCGACACACGGTTTCCATATCGAGGGGCATCAAGGTGCGTAAATCAATAATTTCTATGCGGATGCCATATTGCTTTTCCAGTGCTTCAACATCCCGAAGCGCCCAGTGGACTCCCATTCCGTAGGTGATGATACTGATATCGGTGCCTTCACGCACCACCCGGGCACGGCCAAGCTCTTCAATAACGGGCTGATCCGGAATGGTTCCCTTTATGCTTCTGTAAAGCATTTTATGTTCAAAAAACAAAACGGGATTCGGATCTGCCAGGGATGAAGCAAGAAGGTGATAGGCATCTTCGGCACTCGCCGGCACAACAACTTTAAGCCCGGGATGCTGCATAAACCAAGATTCGGGACTTTGTGAATGAAACGGACCGGCTCCGACTCCGGCTCCGTGCGGAGCGCGTATGGTAATATTGATCGGAGGCGACCAGCGGTACTTCGACTTGGCTACATTGTTGACAATCTGATTAAAAGCACAGGTGATAAAATCGGCAAACTGCATCTCCACTACCGGCTTGAAGCCCTCCAGGGCAAGCCCCAGCGCGGCTCCAACGATACCGGATTCTATAATAGGCGTGTTCCGGACCCGCCCCCGGCCGAATTTACCGAGAAAGCCCTCCGTTACCTTAAAGACGCCACCGTATTCGGCGATATCCTGACCCATAACGAGAACCTGACTATCATTCTCCATACATTTCATGAGCGACAGACGGACAGCATCGATATAGCGAACTTCCTGCAGAGAGCTGTTATCGCTGCCGTTCGGTGAAGCCGGTGGTTGGGCAACGGCAAACATATTCGAGCGCTCTTCCTGTTCTGAAAATACGGGCTCCCCTGCATTTAAGGCTTTTTCAAGAGCCTGGCGGAACAAGTCGTCAGCCTCTTTACGATAAAGATCTTTATCTTTTTCGGTGATCAGTTTTTTATCCGAAAGTTCGGCTTCAAACTGCAAAATCGGATCTTTTTTAGCCCAGGATTCGAGCAGCTCTCCGGGTACATAGGCTGTTCCCGAAGCTTCCTCGTGGCCGCGCATCCGGAAAGTTCGGGCTTCGATAAGCATCGGCCTTCTTTGTTCCGTAACAAACTTCCTGGCTTCGGTCATCGTCTTCAGTACCTCACTGAGGGAATTTCCGTCAATGCTAACACCTTCCATGCCGTAACCGACGGCCCGGTCGGCCAGTGAAGCGCATCGGTACTGTTCACGAACCGGGGTTGAAAGGGCGTAACCGTTGTTTTCAATCAGAAAAATAACGGGCAGATCCCAAACAGCCGCCAGGTTGAGGGCTTCATGAAAATCACCTTCGCTGGTTGACCCTTCACCGCAAAAAGCAACCGTTGCGCGATCATTGTCTTTGAGCACCGAAGCCAGGGCGAGCCCGTCGGCTACCGGGAGCATAGCCGCCAGGTGCGATATCATGCCGATAATGTGGTGATCGGGAATCCCGAAATGAAACGAACGTTCTCGTCCGTGGGTAAAGCCGTCTTTTTTTCCCAGAAGCTGACAGAAAAGAGGGTAGAGGGGCACGTTTCGGGTGGTGAATACGCCCAGGTTCCGGTGCATGGTCAGGATGTAGTCATCGGGCTTCATGGCCCTGGCCGTGCCAACGGAGATGGCTTCCTGTCCGATGCCCGAGAACCATTTGGATATACGGTTCTGCCGTAGCAATTTCAGCATTTTCTCTTCAATGCGGCGGGGAAGAATCAGATCACGGTAAAGCTGAACGGCATTTTTTTCTATTGAAAAAAAAGGTTGTGCGTGCATTCAAATTGGTTGAGAAAATTTGTAATTTTAATGTTCTGTATATTTTGCTTTGGCAAATACAAAGAAAAGACATTCGGTATCAGTTTTCAGGTGCCGGCGCAGGTATCCATCGGGCACCTGAACATAAACACATTTTATGGAAGATACTTCATAATATCATTTTCTATTTCAACTCTAATAAAGGAAATCACAGCAAGTTGATCAGGTTTTTTAACCC
>PXDL01000203.1 GCA_003566395.1 Balneolia bacterium
CTGAGTCGACCCGCTATAATCCGATGATTTTACCCCTCAAACTATCCATACGAGCGCTCGATTAAGATGCGATTACCCTGGAGAAAGGGTACCCTCTAAGAGTCATTCAAGAATGGCTAGGGCATAAGCAGATACAGCACACAGTCAGGTATACAGCCCTTAGCGCTGCTCAGTTTCGAGATGTGGTGGACTAACCGACATAACCGATAGAGTTAATGAAGATTTGCGGAAGATTCTGCCATCTTTCCCGATTCCCTCTCCTAATCCTCGATCTTAGAAATTAAGCGGGTTAGCTTAAGTTCCCTTTCAGAAATCATTATGAGTATTAGCGAACACGAACTGGAAAAAGTAATCGATCAGATTCACCACTCTATTGATCCTTCGAGCCAGTTCTATGGAAAACTTCTTAACTGGAAAGGGAATGATGGCTTTTGGCACTACGGAATAGGCTTATCAGATAATAAGATTTTTGATACAGGCAGGGGCATGAAGCCTTTCGACAATCATTATGTAAAGGCAAAATTTGTTAGGAAAGTAGAAGATATTGCCTTCCCGCCAGAGAAAACCATTCGACGTTTGATTTATGCTTTGAAGAGATTTCGAGAATGGGAATATGGGTTACTAGGTTGGAACTGTGAGCATTTAGCCCGCCTCGTAGCAACCAACAGGCCAATATCTTATGAAGTCAAAAAACAACCTTGGCCTATTCCCGATCTAAATCATGGCGGCAAACACCCCCACGCAAAAGAAGACTTTCAGCAATATTTAGATAAAAACGATTCCACATTGTTAAACCGATCATGAGTTGAAAAATATCTCTATGATTTTTGAAAAAGAATTCCTTTATATTTTAGCTCTTAACTAGGTAGGTAACCATGAAAAAACTTTCTATTTCGCTAGGTACTTTCTTATCAACAGTTTGTCTATCGGTTATAGACCCTGCTTATAGCCAAACAGTTTTAACATGTCCAGTTTATTCTATGGAAACTTATATTCCTGTAGAGCAGAATCATCCTGTAGAACCAGAACCAGCCTACATTACCGGAAGCCAGCAAGGAAGCCGTGTCAACGTTAGAGCTGGCCCTGGTGCTCGATTCGATGCTAGTGCCTATGGATTAGTTGGCGATGCAGTTCAAGTAATAGGCCAAGCATTTAGTACTGATTGCGAAACCTGGTTTCGCGTAAGATTTCCTATTTCAGGTCATGTAGGCTGGATTCATGGTAATTTTATCGAGCTTCATTACGCTAGAGGTTGGTGGGACTAGTTGAGATCCAGGAAAATTACTTGTGGTGACAAAATGCCTAAACCTAGAAGGTTTTTGAACTATAACTTGCTTGTTGCTTTTACAATTCTATTCTTGCTATTTTTCGGGCTTAACTTAAAGCTGAAGGCTCAAATGTCTTCTCCTTATGATGGCGTATCTGTACCCTTTGAAAGTATGCCCGAGTACTCTACCTATCGACAAGAGTTGATAAGAGAAGGATGGCAAACTACTAGTGTAGAAAGTTTTCCAGTTTCAAATGCCTTCCCAGAGTTGATCTGTGGGAATCGAGTTTGTTCCGCTGATTGGAGGCATACACGCGGATCACGAGAAATAATGGTTATTGTTTGGCCAGATCATAACTCTGTACCATCCAGAACAATATACAGAGTGGCCCCAGCCGTGGAATAGATGTTTGAGTATTATTTGGAGAACCAAGTATGAAAGAAGCATTTCTGCCAGTAGTTCTTGGAATAATGATAGCCTGGTCAACCCCAGCATTGGCTCAAAACAATTGTGAGACATCACCAGATGGTAGAAGTTTTGGCCCTTTTGACACAATTGATTTCGCTCTAACTAACTATGGAAGACTCATTGGAGATACCGAAGGCTCTGCGGTAAATGGTAGAAACTTGCCCTCAACTAATGGAACTGTTGGAACTACGTTTAGAGTTGGCCAAGAAGATCTCAGCATTATTGGCAAAGGATTTGATGAGCAATGCCGAATTTGGTACCAAGTCTATGATTCAGTAACTCAGAACTACTGGTTTGTCCTAAGTGAATTTATCCAAATTACAGGCAATGAAAATAATAATTATTTTTAGTTTTCGCTACATCCCCGCGACATTTTTCAGTTCTATCTCCATTCTTTCAAGATGAGCCTGTTGTCTGACAAGCTTGCCATACTTAATTTCGGCTGCCAAGTTTAGATCATACTTTTTTTCCGCTTTAACTATTTCAGTCATGCTTTTGGAGATATTTTCTTTTATTACTTCGATGTGATTTTTTAGGTTTTCCTCTATGCCAATTTCTTCTTTTTTGTTAATATTTTTGAAATTGATATTATCTACTTTTTCACTACCTAAAGCCCTAGAGAAGCCTGTGAAAAAGGCAAGCATTCCCTCCTTGATTTCGCTAATATCTTTGCGAATGGCTTGTAGCTCTCTAAGTTCAGAGTCTTTTGGGGTTGGGCTTTTAGAGGACTGTGTCATAAAGAATCAAAATGAATTTTATGGCTTTTATGGCTTTCACGTAAAGAAGCAAGACTCATTTTTTCTTGTTTTTGAGTTGACGGTCTTTGATCTTGACCACCATTAATTTCTTAGAAACTAATCCAAACAGGTTGTGTATCTACAACAGATTTCTTGTGCTGGCTAAAATATTTTTGCGAAACACTTTGAATTAGTGCGACTTGATTTACAATTTCGTGGTTGACCTGTATTGTGTCTACGCCATTGACAAATAAAATTTCATTAAACCAGTCATTAACATCTTCACTCTTTAAGGAATTATAAGGCTTAGTCAAGGGTGGTAAATAGAGTCCATGTTGTGCGAATGTGTTCTCAATCCTGCTACGTATTTGATCTTTGACTCTGGTATAAGAGGCTTGCCTTCTCTTCAAGTTTGGATGGGCAGACTTTAGCGCAGGATAAACGCGGAGTTGATCTAGAGATAAAAAATCACTTACCAAATTATTTGTTCGGTGATAGAAAAAATAAAGACTTTCAATACACATTGAGTAATGTTCGACAGGAAGGGAAAAACTCCAAAAATGATGAGCTAAGTAATCATTCATTTTTAGCCGAATTGGCTTTTCTTTGTAGGTAATCATTCTTTGATTAACAGAATGACACAGCCAACTCGTAATCAATATGGTTTTCAAAGGGTTTTCTATATTATCTCTAATCTCCTCCGCTGACATGCGAACGGCTAGCTCATAAGTCCAGGGAATTGAATTAAGAGTTTGTGCAATAAAATTTACTATTTTCGACTCCCCCGTGATTAAATCGCGAGTGTTCTTAAGTTGCTCAATTTCATTTTGGGTCAGGATATTTTTTAGAATCATCATATTTCACTATGCCAATTAAAAACTAGTCTTATTCTTGCGGGCATCTCGATTAATTATCGCATCAGGAACTCTTGGAAGCTGAAACCATAAACCTCGTTGTAATTCTCAGTGAGGATTGTATTTTCCGAGGTTCCCTTACGTTAATTCACGTCTAATTTTTGCGATCGCAGCCTGTAGCCCCTTGCAATGAATCCAGCCGACAAAACCACCATAAATTATGTTTCCTTCTGAATCTGACAAGAACACATGATCATAGCCAACTAGATTTTTCCAGGTTCTAACCACAGCTCCATCCTTAAGAGTCATTATAGGAATCGACTTAGAAAAGTCGTTTCTTGGAGCTGCTGTCATCCCAGTGACGACATCTAAAAGCGCCATAGCTTTCTGAGACGCCGTTAAAGTAGGTGGAGAGCCACCGCTATCTCCACCTGTAGGCGCTGTTTCCCTCATCAGGGCAATGATAAGGAGACAGCATAATAACCCTACCCAGTTTCCCTGAAAGGCTAGGAACCCTAAGCAGGCAATGATACCCAATATCCTTAGACTCTTGAGTCTCATGACTTGATTTTCATCAGCAGCTATAAAAGATTGTTCCCTAACTCTTCTAAGAGTGACCACC
>PXDL01000119.1 GCA_003566395.1 Balneolia bacterium
GAAGATGATGGCATTTATGCCTGTTATGATGTTGTTTATCTTCTACAATATGCCATCCGGTCTGGTGTTGTACTGGAGCGTGAGTCAGGCATTGTCTATTGTGCAATTGTATCTGCAGCGTAAAAAGGATGGGGCCAAGACCGCAGCGTAGAAGCGATTGGTTGCTTGTTCCCGTGTGAACGCGGGAGGCTGGATGGGCTTATGTGGGACGGGCTTGCCATGCCCTGCTATGCTTCGGGGGGAAAGTACTCGGCCTTATAACGGAAAACCCGAATGGTTTTGGACCAGTATCCCGGGGGCAGTCCGGCCTTTGCCTTCAGGTGCGTGAGAAACTGTCCGGGGTCCGGAAGTTCATCCCAGACGCACGGTAGGAATGTGCCACGCTGCCAGCCTTCTTCCAGAATGAGTCCGTCTGTAACGGGGCGTGTTTTTGCAAGCAAGTCGGCTTCCGAAGTGAACGCGATTTCCTCTGGCGGAGAGAGCACGGAAATGTGAATGTCGAGATCTTCGAGTTCTGCTTGTGTGAGCGGGGTAAAGCGTGGATCTTCAAAAGCAGCGGCACAAGCGTTGCGGGCGACCTCCTCGGCTAGCGGTCGGCAGGCCTCGAGCATGCCGATGCATCCGCGCAGGCGTCTGTTGCATTTCTGTGTTACAAATGTTGCGCGCATTTCCTTGAGTTTGGCGGGTAGCTTGGCTAGCTCGGGGGAAACAGGGCGTTGATGGTGCAGTTCTGCGGTAATTGCGTCGCGGGCGATTTGCAGGAGTAGTTCCTGGTGCTCGGTTTTCATTTTTGTCATTCCTCGTAGAGTGCGAATGAGCCATATCCTACAACTTGGGCACGGGGTCCAGCCGTATCTCCCGAGTTGCGTAAATCGACCTTTTCGAAATGAAGATTCTTTCTGCGTGCAAGGAGAACCAGTCCGGTGATCGGACGTAGTCCGCAGGTGCAATCGGAAGAAAGCTTGCTGACATCGCCATTCAGGATTGCAGGGGCAGTGGCGGAGTCTTTTTCAACCGCATATTCGTAGGGCTCGTAATGGCTCAAGTCTGAACTTATCACAATGAGTGTTTCCGGACCGCCCCAGAGAAGGTCTAAAGCGGTGGCTACCGCCTCTGCGGAGGCATCGCCCACAACAACCGGCACCAGCGTGAAAGCATCTAATACTTTCTGCAGAAATGGAAGTTGCACCTCGAGGCTATGCTCGTCGGTATGGGCCATATCCGAATAAATAATCTGATCGAGTTTTGCAACTCGAGCCAGGGCACTCTGATCGTCCGGGATTTCTCCCAAAGGCGTTTGCCAGGTGAGCTTTTGGTCGGCGGCCTAACGGGGATGCATTATTTGCCGAGACCTATGGCCTGGCTTGCGGTCTGGCGGTTGATCCGATTGAGAAAAAGCCGCTTTATCATTTTCTCCCGGGCACGACCACGCTCTCCTTCGGTACCGTGGGGTGTAACTTGTTGTGTGTGTTCTGTCAGAACCACCACTTGAGTCGGGCAGACCGGTTAAGCGGGACTCCGGCTCCCCCGGAACAAATTGCGGAATGGCGGTCAGGCAAGGGTGCCAGAGTGTTTTCCTTTACCTACAGTGATCCAGCCGTGTTCTTGGAATATGCGGTTGATACGGCCAAAGCCTGTCGGGAACGCGGACTCAAAATCGTGGCCGTTACCAATGGCTGGATCGAGGCCGAGCCGCGTCGCGAGCTTTATGCGCATATTGATACGGCGAATGTTGATCTAAAAGCTTTTACCAATGCTTTTTAAAAGGAATTATGCGGTGCGACGCTCCAGCCGGTTCTGGATAGGTTGCTGTATTTGCGCTATGAGACAAGGGTACATCTGGAAGTAACGACGCTGCTGATTCCGGGGCACAACGATTCTCCCGGGGAATTGTATGCCATGACGAAATGGGCGGTTCAAAATTTGGGGCCCGACACGCCCTGGCATTTCAGTGCATGCTTTCGAATTCGCGATGGCATGACGTTCCGCCTACGCCAGCCACAACGCTTTACCGGGCAAGATCTATTGCCGAAGCGAACGGGTTGAGGCATGTTCATCTGGGAAATCTTCCTTAAGCGGCAGAAAACGAACGGTGGTCGTGCCTTTCGCTTTTGAAATCTCCACAATACACTCCTGCTGATGTGTTGCGCTTTGGTCCGTGAAGTGTTATTGCATGTGGTGAAAGGGGTACCGGTTTGTTGCGTGTATAAATCAGGGAGGGTGAAATGCGTCTTTTGTTTTGCAGTATTGTTGGTGTCGGGGTGCTTGCATCCATTGCATTTGGAACGGAAGAGGTGAGTCTGGAGGCGCTGCTTGCGGCACAGGAGCAGTTGGATGTCGATCTTTCGGCATACATCAGCGAAAGAGATGCCGAATTGTCACGTATGCATGCGGAGCTCTCGTCCTCGCAATCCGACCTTGCTGCCCAGGTTCCGCCCGGCATTGCCATAGGGCAAATCCGTGAAATCGGGGAGCAACGCAAGGAGGCGGCGGAGAGAATCCCGACGCTGCAGGCGAGAATTGGCCAACTGGAACAGGAAATCAAGTCCATGCGCCGGGAAGCAAATGCCGAGCGACATGCCCGGGACGTTCTGATCGCTGCGGCGAAGGGGGATCAGGGTGCCCAGGCGCAACTCGCCTTTTTCAAGGCACTGGAGGATTACCGGCAAATCGTCCATCTTGGGCACGGTGGGCATTTGCTGCCTGCGGACAAGCTGGCAGCCTGGCGGGAGCTCTGTAATGTATTCGCACCGGCATAGGCCGATCAGGAACCCCTGACACTCGTTTGGTCGCCTATTGAAAAGAAGGCGATTGCGGCCAGGGACTGGAAGTGGTTTTCGCCTTCGACCGGTATGGAGTTCGCATGGATCGAAGCACTGGGATCTTGGGTTGGCCGGTTTCCTGTATCAGTTGAAGAATACCGCGAGAAGGTACCTTCACACCCGACCATGGTGTTTCAGGAAAATGCTGCCCTGCCCTTGGAACGCCAACCGGTTACGATGATTTCCGGTCATGATGCCGCAAACTTTGCCCACTGGATAACAAATCAGGATATTGAAGCTTTACCCGTTCAATTTCGCTACCGGCTACCGACCTCGCGTGAGTGGCGATTTTTTGCCCGTGAAGAATTTGAACTACAGGGCATAACGGGTAGCGTCCGTCAAATTGTGCAGGGGACGGTGGTTGGGGGGAGAGCTCCTGCCATACAATGGAAAGTCATGCCACAGGATCCGATTCCGGAAGTTATCCGGCCAGATTCGGATGCTGCCGCAGCGAGGCCGCCGGGTGTTATCAGGCCAACGAGTCAAGTCAATCCACCTAATCAGCCAACCAGAACCGCACCGGAGGCGTCAGCGGATCTAGGCTTCCGGCTTGTACTTGCAGAAGCTCCACCAGTCGCATTGGATATAAATGTAGTCCAAAGACGTATCAATAATGCACAGTCGAGGCGTCCCGCTGGGTCGGCAGGTGTTGTTCGTGCGTTTGCGAGCGCGGATACGGATAGACAAGAGTCCTATGCCGAGCGCAGGCGACAGCGTTTAGAGGAAATCCGTCGACAAAGAGAGGAGGCCCGTCAGATGTCAGAGGAGGAAGTCGTGCGTCAATTGCGGGAGCACCAACTGCGGCTGATCCGTGAAGGACGTAGTATGCCTTTGCCGATTCCCCTGACCCCCGAAGAAGATGCACAATTGGTTGATGAAGGCATATTACCGCCTCTTGAATGAGCATATTCCGCGTCTAGGGTGAGAGATAAGGTTAAAGGGCGTGATTTGTGTCAGGATTGCCGTATGGCCTCTTATCATGGCCAATGATTTTAAGACAGACTCTATTCTGGTTTGGCGTCGCGCTCCATTAGCGTTTCGACGGCATCCTGTGGTTTGCGTTCTCCATGCAAGATTTGATGCACGAGTTGCGTGATCGGGAGATCCACGCCATGCTCTTGTGCCA
>PXDL01000384.1 GCA_003566395.1 Balneolia bacterium
ATTCAAACTCAATCTCGTGCTCGCCGCCGAGCTTTATTTTGTCAATCGCTTTAATAAACTCAACCCGTTCGGGGATGGTGGTCGTGTCTATGGTCGTGAAATCCTCGCCTGAAAGCCCCATAAGCACCGCTACGTCCGTGCCGTGACCATGGCCCGTTTTGGCCAGCGAACCGTATAAATACACCGTTATTCCGCGAACCTTTTCGAGGAGCTGCTTTCGTCTCAGCCCGTTTAAAAAGCGTTCCGCTGCTTTCCAGGGACCCATGGTATGAGAGCTCGAGGGTCCGATTCCCACTTTAATAATTTCAAATGCGCTGATGGATTCCATGTCGTGCGATGATTGATATAAAACAGTCGTAAGGTCGCCGGATTTCTTAGTTCACGGTCCTTCTTATTAGTTTGAAGCTAAGCATTTAACGGCTTGCCCACCCGGAGAATTTTAAGGTATGAACAATATTTTTGATTGTGAAATAAGGCCGGCCGGTGGGACGCTGAAATCAATATCGTCCGTCAGCTGCAATGCGTCTTCAGACTTTCGGTAAAGCGTTCCGGCTGATCCGGATGCCAGGGAATGACCGGCGTGGATTTCAGGCCCAGATGGCGCAGCCGGTCTTCGGTTTTCCGGTGAAGCGGAATGAAAGTGAACTCCGACAGCGGGGCATCAGGAAAGGCAACAAGAAACTGGGTGAGCGTACCCGGCTCATGCAGTAACACAAACCCTGGTTTGGAATTGCGGGCATAAAACGCCTCACGCACCGATTCCAGCTTTTCCTTGGGAAATGGCTCGGCTTCATACAGCCGTATATAACGGGATTCATATTTCAGCTCGGACAGGAATTCGGGAATCTCTTCCGACTCCGGATCAACGCAGGGAGTGAGCACCGGCCCGGTACGGTTCAGGCGTAAAAAATATTCCACCATATCGATACTTTTTTGTCCGGGTGACTGAAGGACCGGAAAGCCGGCATCGTTCAGCACCTTAAAGCTGCGGCTGTCCTGCACGAAATGAACCACATCGTTGATCATCAATTTGCGGTTTCCTTCATTGGTGATGCCGAGCAGCATCCGGGCATGTTCCTCCCGGCTGTACACCATATTTTCTATCCGGTGCTCCCGCAGCGCCCGGGTCAGGTCTTCCGGCCCCGCCGACTGTTCCATCTGCATGATCTCTACGGTTTCGGGATGGAATCCGGCCTCTTCTACGGCCTTAATATAGGGTTCGGCATAGGTGAGATTTCCGGTCAGAAGTACCGATTTCGATTTAGGCATGTTCAGTTGTGCTGAGATTTTGTGTTCTGTTTTAAAGCGAGGAGTTGCAAAGCCTGCTATTACGTTAATAAACGCTGATTCAAAGCCATATCACCCTGAAAATATCCGACCTGAATACGGAATCCTAATCATTTTCCCCTCTCTATTCCCGCCTGCCGCCACCCGAAAAAAAACAGAACCAAACTCTCGCTTAAGAGGTTAAACACATGATTCCGATTTCTCGACGAATTGCCGATATTGTTCACTTCCGGAATCACGCATTTTCATCACTCCACCGCTCTTTTGGCGGAAATTAATCAGATTAGCACGGCTTATGCCAAACGTATTTTCCAAACTCCTGATCACTGCTTTCCTTTTGGTGTTTTTCAGCACCTCGCAGCTGTCCGCGCAGGGCATCGGCGACTGGGACGCCACCACGTCTTATTTCACCACCAATGAAATAGTTCAGGACAGAGACGGTACCTACTGGATTTTTACCGACGGCGGTATGTACAACTGGTCTCCATCCTCCCCTATCGACACCTTTACCCCGCTTGACGGCATGTACCGGCTTCGCCCTTCTGCTGCCGCCTATGATGAGGAAACGCACAAGATTTGGCTTGGATTTAACGATGGAACCATTCAATCTCTTGATCTTCAGCGTTTTACATGGCGTACATTCAACGACATCCGGCGGAATCAGAGTTTCGACAACCGGGCCGTAAACCGCATGCGTATGATCGGTGGACGGCTGTATGTAGCCACTCAGTTCGGCATCGTAATTTTTGATGTGGATCGGGGCCTCGTGGACGACAGTTATGTAAATCTGGGCAGTTTCAGCCGGGGCACACCCGTTCTTGATTTCACAATGGACGAGGAAGTGCTGTACGCGGCCACAACTTCCGGTCTTGCTGTGGGAAGCAGCACATCCGGGAGCCTGGCGGTACCCGGCAACTGGGAAAATTCAGACGGAAGCGACGGATTTGGCCAGTTTCAGGAAGCCATTGATGCATTGGCGGTCTTCAACGCTGTAATCTATGCATCCACCGAAAATGGAAATTTTTCCTTCACCCCCACCGGCTGGCAGCCCGTTGACCTTTTTCCCGAAAGAGTGCGTCGTTTCCGGCTTAGTATATCCGGGCAGAAGCTACTCGCTATTTCCGACTCCGGAGTCAAGATTCTTGACACGGACGGTTTAATAACCAATCAGCCGATCGAGAATGACGACGCGCTTTCAGCTTTTTATAATGATACGGGCAGTTCTCCTCTGTTTTTGGTCGGAACTCTCGAAAACGGCCTCGGAACAAAGACTTCACTCAACAATGATTTCGAGTTTGTCAGGCCCGCCGGACCGAACCTGAATTTCTTTACCGGAATCAGCGCTCGTGACGGTCAGGTAATTGCGGCATCTTCTTCCGTTCCGGGCCAGCGCGCAAGTGATTTCACCAATACCAATTATTATGTATTGCAGGACGGGCAGTGGATCAACTTCAACCGGAGCACAAATGAGACCCTTCGGCAGTTTAACATGCAGAGTATTTACCGGTCTCTGATAACCGACACCCACTTTTTCCTGGGCAGTTACGGCCGCGGTCTGGTTATGCACGACCGTGAAACTGGTGAGATAAGGGTCTTTAACACCACCAACAGCCCGCTTCAGGGAGTCAGTACAGGAAGCTCATTTGTCGTTATCGGAAATATAGATGAGGATCAGGACGGCTACATTTGGGTTGCCTTAAGAAGAAGCGTAAACAGCAGCCTTCACCGCTACGATCCGGTTGAGGACAGCTGGCTCTCTTTTTCCGTGCCGGCTTATGCAGGAACCGACCGGTTTATGAACCTGACCGTAGATCGTTTCGGGCAGCAGTGGATTCCGCTTGAAGGAACTTCGGCCGATTCCGGGGTCGGAATGCTGGTAAACCGTATTGAAGAAGACGGAAGCCAAAGTGGAATTCGCCTAACTACCAATCAAACGCAGGGGAATCTGCCCAGCGAACTTGTCAACGCCGTAGTTGAGGATAAACGGGGTGAGATATGGATAGGCACCGGCCGGGGTGTAGCACGTTTTTTATTTCCGGATCGTGTTATTGACGGAAGTGTGCAGGAGCGTCAGGCCAGCCTGCTCATCAACGCCGATCCGGATGCGGATTCGCCTTTTTTACTAAGGGATATTCATGCGACCAGCATTGCCGTAAATGCCTCCAATCAAAAATGGATCGGCTCTCGGGGTGACGGGCTTTGGCTGATTGATGAAGCCGGACGAAATGTACTGCGTCATTTCACAGTGGATAACAGCCCGCTGTTTTCCGATACGGTTCTTGATGTGGCTGTAGATGACGAGACCGGAATCGTTTACATAGCAACCGATGAAGGATTAATGACCTACGTGGATACGCCGAAAACAGCCGGGCGTTCCATGAACAACCTGTTCATCTATCCCAATCCCTACCGGTACAATGAAAACACCGGAAATGTCATCATTGAAGGATTGACCGACGAGACGCTGATTTCCATCATTACCGTTGACGGACGTACGGTTCAGCGGCTCAACGCCCGGAGCGGCCGGGCTGAATGGGATGTCAGGGATTTTAACGGCAATCAGGTTTCAAGCGGCATTTATTTAATCATAGCCAACGATACAAACGGAGATGAACGCGGAGTTGGGAAAGTCGCCATCATCCGTTGATGCTTG
>PXDL01000299.1 GCA_003566395.1 Balneolia bacterium
ACCGCTTTTCGGGGCGGCTCTGCTGCTTCAATGAAAGAGGAATTTGCGGCCTACGGACTATCGGAAAACACGATGAAACTGGTCGGCTTTCTGAAACTTGCCTTCGCCGCGCTGCTCGTTGCCGGCATCTGGATTGAAGCGCTTGCAGTACCGGCAGCAACGGGCATGGCTGTTTTAATGATAGGCGCTCTGTTTATGCATATGAAAATCGGCGATCCTTTGGTTAAATCACTGCCGGCCTTTTGCATGCTCGTGCTTTCCTGTATCGTCATAGCCGTTTAAGCAGATTATTCACTAATCTGAAAACCATAACCGGCTTCCGGTATTGAATTAGAACTATTCCATAATTTGCCATTTTAAAGCCACCTTATCGGATCATGCTACGCGTACTGTTTTCCTTATCTATCGTGTACTTTTTTGCAGCGGCTACTCCCGTTCCGGCACAGGACACCTATTTCCCTCCTGCCGATGATGAAGCCTGGGAAACCCTATCCCCGGAAGAATTATCATGGAATACCGAGGCACTCGATGAGCTGCTGGACTGGCTGGGCGATCATAATACCCGTTCATTTGTGATTCTCAAAAACGGCCGGATCGTTGTGGAACAATACTACGGAATAAACCGTGAAACCAACTGGTACTGGGCCTCGGCGGGAAAAACCGTGACGGCCACACTTGTGGGTGCGCTCGAAAAACAGGGTGATGTAGATATCCACAGCGCTTCGGGCACCTGGCTTGGTGAAGGCTGGACCTCTCTTACCGAAGAACAGGAACAGCAGATTACACCCTGGCATCAGCTAACCATGACTACCGGCCTGGATTACGAAATCGACGACCTGAACTGCACCCTGCCCCAGTGCCTCACTTTTAAGGCCGAACCCGGCACTCAATGGTATTATCATAATGCACCCTATACGCTGCTTACTAACATTATTGAAGAAGCCGCGGGGCAGGAATTAAACGATTTCACCGAGGCTGTTTTTGATATCATTCCCGGTTTTTCCGGTTTTTATGCCGACGGAGCAAGTCAATTCAACCGGGTTTTCATCAGCAATGCGCTGGATATGGCCCGGTTCGGTCTGTTTATCAATAATGGGGCCGGGTGGGAAAATTCTGAATCCGTCGTTACCGACACTTACTTTCAGGATATGATCTCTCCATCCCAGGATTTGAACCCCGCTTACGGATATCTATGGTGGCTGAACGGGCAGGACTCATTTATCCCGCCTACTTTTGCATTTTCAGTGCCGGGTATGCTTTTCCCCGATGCACCGGCAGATATGTACTCTGCTCTGGGCTTGAACTCTCAAATTCTCAACATCGTGCCGTCTGAAGGCCTCGTGGTCGTACGCATGGGTCAGGAGCCTGCTGAAGGTTTATTCCAGTTCAACAGGGAGCTTTGGGAACGTCTAAACGAAGTTCGTGAACAGGCCACTTCATCCACCCCATCCACGCCTGCCGGGTTTCACCTTGACCAAAATTATCCCAATCCGTTCAATCCTGTTACACAAATTAGCTACCGCCTTTCCGAGCCGTCTCCGGTTCGCCTGAGCGTGTACACTCTCGGCGGGCGTCATGTGGAAACGCTGGTTGATGAAACCCAGTTCACCGGTTCCTATACCGTTTCTTTTCGGGCCGACCATCTTTCCAGCGGCATTTATATTTATCGCCTGCACGCCGGTAATCAGGTCCGGAGCAAACGCATGATTCTGCTCAAATAAAACAGCGCCGGGTATGAGGTTGTATGAGCGTACAGCTTGTAAACTGCCGGCTCAAATCCGATACCCGGCGCTGATTTACGTTATTTCACCAGCATCATTTTCCGGGTTTCGGTAAAGTTCCCGGCTGTAATTCTGTAGATATACATTCCACTGGACAAGCCGGTTGCATCAAACACCGCTTGGTGTCTTCCCGCAGCCTGTACTTCATTTACCAGCAACGCTACCCTCTGACCCAGCATATTATAGACTTCCAGAGTAACCTGCTGATGCTCAGGGAGGCTGTACTCTATAAGCGTAGTCGGGTTAAACGGATTCGGATAGTTGTTGTGCAACTCGTATTTATCAGGCAGTTGTCCGGTTTCTCCGTTATCTCCGTCTCCGGGGGCTGATGTATCCGAGCCGGTAAGAGTCTGGCTTTCATCGTACTCTCCGTCCAGATTGGTGTCTATAAGCAGGGTTAGCTCCGGATTTGACACATCGTCCCAATCAGGCTGCATCTGATACCCGTGATCCGGATTTAGTTCGAGCCCTTCATACAGAAACACCTCGCTGCTGCTGTCTCTGCCGATTTGAAAATTCATGACGGCATCACTGTTTTTATTGGTGATTTCCAGAAAATTGTCATCGCCCATCCGGAACGTAACTTCCCCGGCAGATGAAAGCGTGAAATCCTCAATTTGGTAAAAGAGGTTATCATCATCCAGCCCCTCATTAATATCCATCATGAATATAAACTCCGGGTCATCATCTTTACCGAAAACGGTGAGCGAGTTTCCGTATCGCATGCGGTCCGGGTTCTGGAGATTGACCTCCGGGTTAAAGAAGCTGTAGGATGTGCGTCCCGAAACAGCCGAAAACTGTCCAACCACCTCGGAGCGGTAGTCCAGCGCTACTTCATATTCCAAATCGGGCATAAACATGCCGAGCGCCTCCGAAGGCTCACCGGCGTCGTTCACGATCGGCAGGACTCCCGGAATTTCGTTGCTGATACCCAAGCCTTCTGTTGTTATCAGGTCGCCGTCTTCATTTTCAAAGCTGATATCGGTTTCTGTACCGAATAGGGTGTACATATATCCGATGTCTTCAAGCCGCAGGTCCTCCACCGCTATTTCCTCTCCGTTATATGTAATGACGCGTCCTTCCGGCACCGGACGGATAATATCGGACTGGGAACGGTAATTTTGGGCGGAATCACTCAGAAATAAGCCATATTCTCCCTGGAATGTTTCAGAACTTCCGTAATTCCAGTACTCGGTATTTGTGTCTATGGTAATTCTCAGGTCTGTGTCCCCGGCTTCGTTGTTTTCATAAACATATACATACCACACGCCGTCTTCGGAGCTTTCTTCCACTTTATATGGAAATATCGAGTGTGCGCTGGATATGCTGCTCGGCGGGATTAGCAGCAGCGCCCGATAATAATCTCCCGGACCGGGCTCCGCTATCATATCTTTGATTTCTTGAAGCGTCTCTGACGGCGACTTGAAGAACTCCTCGGCCTGAGGCAGATCATCCCAGGAAAAGTTGTTGTTAATAACAAGCTGGATGAGCGTTTGAATCGTGGAAAGGTCCAGCGAATTAATTACGGTAGCCGTCAGATGCTCCAGTCCCCACTGCTGTGCCCAGATCCGATAGAGCATATCCTTCACATCTTGTGTCGGCTCCTTATCAAACAGGGTGTCTTCGTTTATACCCGCTCCGAAAGAGCTGTTTAATGCGCCGTGCCCATGAGAAAATCCGATCGAACTGGCTAAGGCGAAGCCGTGACACACGCCTTTATATCCCTGACTCTTCAAAATGCCCCAAAGTATAGCCGCAGGTACGGTCGGGCGTTCTCCTGAGAAAAAATCTCTGCGGGTATTCTCGGTTCCGAAGGCATCATCAAGGGCATAAAACGGAGGAAACTGATGTGGCTCTCCACTCAGAGGCCAGGCGCTCCAGAAACCGCTGTACTCGATATCCTGCCACTCCTCGGATATCCACATTACATTTCCGTCGTTATTTTCAAAGCCCCAGCCATGTATGCCCGGATCAAAAAACTCGTACTCTCCGTTGAAATCAAGATTACGTACGTGGTAAAACGGCTCATCGGGGTCAAGTATGGTGAAATCTCCGGTTTCGTCGAAAACTTCCGGATAATTATCGGCCTCGACCCTGAAACGGAAAGTTTCTGTATTTCCTTCGGGGAGATCATAAAAAAGTACGGTTGACTCCTTCT
>PXDL01000500.1 GCA_003566395.1 Balneolia bacterium
AATACTGCTAAAAAACTCAGCGAGACCGAGGATCATGAAGCATTGACAATTGCATCTGACCCAGACTGGAAGCCACCAGCAATCAACTTGCTAAACCAAAAACAAGATAAGGCAGACGCTGGTGACGTAAACGCTAAGGCTGACATAATTAAAAGTTCGCTTGCAAACTTTAACATTGATGTTGATATGGACGGAGCAAATATTGGACCTCGAGTGACGCAGTACACTCTCAAGCCTCCGACTGGAGTAAAGCTTACCAAGATAACCGCGCTAGAGGATAACCTTGCACTCGATCTTGCCGCTACTGCCATTCGTATGGAGGCGCCTATTCCCGGCCAGAAACTTGTTGGTATCGAAGTACCAAATGAGAAGTCTGCTACTGTACGCCTGAGCAGTATCTTGCAGTCAAAACCATGGAAACAAGAACAGAGTAAGCTTGGTTTTGCCATCGGTAAAGATATCTCTGGTACCGAGATAGTGGGAAATTTGGCAAAGATGCCCCATCTTCTTATTGCCGGTCAGACCGGCTCGGGTAAATCTGTAATGATAAATACACTATTAACTAGCCTAGTTTATAAAAATAGCCCAGCCGACATGAAGCTTATTTTAGTTGACCCAAAGCATGTCGAGCTGCGAACCTACAATGATATTCCGCACTTGCTTACGCCAGTTATTACTGAACCCGAGAAATGTATTTCGGCGCTGAAGTGGGCAGTCGCAGAAATGGAGCGTCGTCTCAAGACGATGTCCGAGGTGAATGCAGGTAATATTGATGAATATAATGATGCAATGAAAGAGTCGAGTATGCCATATATCGTTATTGTGATAGACGAGCTATCAGATTTGATGATGATGGCAGCACGAGACGTTGAGGCATTGATTGTTCGATTGGCACAGAAATCGCGAGCGGCTGGTATTCACTTAGTACTGGCGACGCAGCGGCCAAGTGTCAATGTGATAACAGGGCTCATTAAGGCAAATATTCCGGCTCGAATTGCTTTTGCTGTAAACAGTCATGTTGATTCCAAGACGATTTTAGATCAAGCAGGTGCTGAAAAGTTGCTCGGTACTGGTGACATGCTATTTAGTACGTCTGAAATGCCCAAACCAAAACGAGCCCAAGCAGCACTGATTACCAAGCCTGAAGTAACCAAGGTTACCGAATATTTGCGTGAACAAAGAGCAGCTGATTATGATGACGAGGTTATTAGTCAATCGGTTCAGCTCAATGGTCGTGGTGGTAGCGTCGTAGACTATGGTGCCAATGACGCTGACGATGACATGTATAAGGATGCAGTCGGCATCGTGATTAATGCTGGCAAGGCAAGTACAAGTATGCTGCAGCGACGACTAAGAATTGGCTATGGTCGAGCAGCACGACTTATCGAAACCATGGAAGAGCAGGGTATCGTAGGGCCAGCCGATGGTTCGCGCCCACGAGAGGTGCTAGTGTCGTCTACCGAAGAGGTATTTAATCCCGGCGGAACAGGAGATGGAGATGTTTATGACGACATGCCTGACGAAGACTAATGTAGCAGCTCGTTGTTATCTGGTGAGGCAACAGAACATAAAATGAAAGCCAGGCTAGAAACTCCAAGTTGCGAAGTTACTGGTCTGCCACTACCAATCTATCCAAGCGAGCCTCCAAAAGGGGCTCGCTTTGGCTTTCATGATTTTAATCATCATTTTCATCCCGGCAAGGAGCTAGAAAAGTCAGGATTATCTGGTAAGGCGCTGCGACATTCGAGAGGCCAGGATGTACCCCGGGCGTTACACGACAGATATCACGATATTTTTTATGGACCTGCGGTGCCGGAGACTGAATCAGAAAGATTTCGGTTAACGATTCTTGCTTGTGCTGGGGTATTGCCGCGTAAAGCCATCGATTTATCTCGGCCCAGGGAGTTTGAAGTGATAGATTTAACAGAGACTGAGCATCACGAATTTGCTCAACAAGAACTAGTCCATATTGAGCGACCAAATCGAGAAGATAATAGAGTAAAAATACGTAACACGATCGGTAAATTCATTGCATGCTATGCCTTAAAGCAAGATATATCGGGAGCAATATCAGAACGAGTGGTAGATGAGTTTATTCATCGTATTGATTCGCCTGAGCGGAAAAAAGAGCTGGGTAATTTTATCTTACGGCAGGCAGTAGGCGTTGCCTTAGAGCCAGTTATTGAGGCACATGATATGGCCAAGCAAGCTGGTCTTGCCCCCGCTGCTGCAGCAAGTAAAAAATCTATAAATATTACTCGATACTTCTTTATGTCAAACAGGCTGTCAGATTATCATGGCGAGATTGCCGAAAGGCTGCGTGCGACGGCTTGAGCAGAAAGCTTGATTTATAGAGGTAAAAAAGGTACAATAAGTCTACTATTAACTCAGCTTACATCGATAGAGAGTGTAGGCGATAATCCAAAGGAGTAACTCTATGAGAGAGTACGAATTAGCAGTGCTATACCACCCTGACCTGGAAGTCGATCTTACCAAGGCAGAGGAGCGCATCGCCACTATTATAAAGAATAACAAGGGTGAAATTACGGCCACCGATAATTGGGGTAAGCGAAAACTTGCGTACCCAATTGGAAAACTTGAGCACGCTGTGTATGTTATCTACACAATTAATTTACCAGCAGAGCGCGCTCAAAAACTTGAGCAAACCGTCAATATTACCGACGAAGTAATACGTTTCTTACTTGTACACATTGACCAGAAGGAAAAAGCGAAGGTTGAAGAAGCGAAAGCTGAAAAGGCTGAAAAAGCCAAAAAGCACGCTGCTCGCTCTGAAGACTCTAAAAGCGACGAAGAAAAATAGCGTACAATGCATATAAGTAACATGCAACGAGAGGAATAAATACAATGGCACGAAGCGTAAATAATGTAATCCTGATGGGCAACTTGACCCGCGATCCAGAATTGCGACAAACACCAACCGGCAAAAATGTAACTAACTTCAGCTTAGCGCTCAATAGTGCTTACAAAGATGCGAGTGGTGAATGGCAAGAAGTAACAGACTTTATTGATATTGTGTCCTGGGGCCCGCTTGCTGAGCGTGTCGCACAATACATGAGCAAAGGCCGACGCTGCGTGGTGCAGGGTCGCCTGCAAAGCCGCAACTGGGAACAAGATGGTCAGAAGCGCACAAAGGTAGAAGTACTTGCAAATGATGTCACGTTTCTTGATGGTGGCAGCCGAGATGACTCGCAGGGTAGCGACAACTCGTCTTCCTATAACAGTAACAGCTCATCGAACAGCAAAAGTTCACCAGCAAAAAAGAAAGCCGCCCCAAAGGCTGAAGAAGCCGATGACGAACCTATCAACTTAGACGACATACCATTTTAAGGAATTTATGAAGAGGAGAACCACTATGGCAAAGATTTTTAAACAACAAACCGATGTACCGTTTTTTGACTACAAAGATGTAAAGACGCTGCAGCGTTATGTCAATCAGTTTGGTCAAATCGAATCAAGAAAAAAGACTGGACTCAAAGAGCACCAGCAACGACGTCTCGCAGTTGCAATCAAGCGAGCTAGGCACTTAGCTTTACTACCTTTTGTCGTTCGAAATCAGTAGTATTTAGAGTTTTTTGTGATGTCTCTTGGTGTTACTGACTTAAAAAAAGGAAGAATTATTGCTATTGGCGATGAGCCATACAAGGTAATTGATTATGCCCAAAAAGTTATGGGGCGTGGTGGCTCGATTGTAAATATCAAAATAAAGTCCCTACTTGATGGCAAGGTGCTTGATAAAACCTACAAAGGCAATGAAACAGTCCCTTCAGCTGATATCTCGCATCGAAACGTGCAATATCTCTACGCTGATGAAACTAAGCACTATTTTATGGACGATGAGTCTTACGAGCAGTTTGAGGTGAACTCTGAACTGATTGATGATAAGGCTGGCTTCTTCAAAGAAGGTGACCGGGTACAA
>PXDL01000341.1 GCA_003566395.1 Balneolia bacterium
TCTCTGCAGGCCGGATTTATTGCTGTGATGCTTTTGTCGGCTTTGGCTTACTCGCTAACGATACCTGCCGTGATCACACGAAAACAATAAGAACTGTTCGGATCATATGCCGTCCCGATATATGAAAAGCTTGACATCTTGCTCAAATGCCGCAAATTGCTATATTAAATTTATGTTAAGCCTTCCTGATTCAAAAAAATCCGGATTTTCAGTGTGCAAGAATGTGTGTTCTAACCCGAACTGTTCGTGCTAAATTCCAGGACGAAACAGCAAACCGGCCTGATATATCAATATGATTATGGAAAAACTGCATTGTTCATTTAAGGTTTTGATCGCCCTCGGCTTACTGCTTGCATTCGCTGCCCCCAGGGCTGAAGCACAGTTTTCGACCGGTGAAACTATCGTATATACCTATTTTTTAGAGGATCCGGTTTCGTCAATACATTTTGCGTGGATTGCTGAAGACATAGGTCCTGCGTCACTTGAGTTCCGCAGGTCGGGCAGCAGTACATGGCACAGAAGGAGCACCACCAGACAGGCAGAAATTCCGGGTTCGGAGTTTATGCTCAGGGAAGTACGACTGAGCTCGTTGCACCCTGGTACTGCCTATGTAATCAGGCTGGAAGGAAGCGAAAATGAATATCGTATCCGGACATTGCCTGATACGCTTGATCGTCCGCTCAGCTTTGTTACCGGAGGTGATATGTACACGTCGGCAATCAGGATGCGTGAAGTGAGTACACACGCCGCCGCTAAGGACCCATGGTTTGCGGCAATCGGCGGCGACTGGGCCTATGCCGACGGAAACCCCGCTCAGGTAAGCCGTTGGTTCAGAATGATGGAAATTTGGCAGGAAACTATGGTTACGACCACCGGGCACCTTGTCCCTTTTGTTCCGGCTATTGGTAATCATGAGGTACAGGGTGGCTATGGAGTAAATCCTGATCTTGCCCCGCTTTATTATACCTTTTTCGGTAAACCCGACAGACGTGGCTATTATGCGATGGATGCGGGTGATTACCTCAGTATAATTGTGCTCGACTCCAACCATACCTCATCGGTATCCGGAAAGCAAAAAGAGTGGCTTCAGACTATGCTGTCGGAGCGGCGCAGAGTAGAGCATGTGTTTCCGATATACCATGTGGCCGGGTGGCCCTCGTTCCGTGACCCGGAACTCTATCACCCAACACAGGTAAACAGACACTGGGTGCCGATATTTGAGAATTACGGTCTGGGGCTCGTTTTCGAAAATCATGACCATACATTCAAAAGAACCAAGCCCATACGCAACAACTCCGTGGATGAAGATGGTGTGGTTTATATTGGTGACGGGGCCTGGGGAGTAACAACCAGAGAACCGGCATCACCATCTGATCGCTGGTATCTTGAAAAAAGTTCAGCTGAAAATCACTTCTGGCAGGTTACGATCTCACGTGGAACCAGAGTGATGACGGCCATCAACATCAGTGGTGAGATTATAGATCAGTTCACACAGGAAACCGAGTTAACGCCGCAGTACGAATTTGTCAGGGAGGTCGAGAATCCTGCTCGGGCTCTTCTGTCTCAAAACCACCCCAATCCGTTCAACTCAAGCACGCGCATATCCTTCTATATTCCTGAAGGCGGCGGACAGACTCGTGCTCATCTGGAAGTATTCAACATCAGCGGGCGCAGAGTGGCAACGGTAGCCGACGGCAGGTATCAGCCCGGCTCACACTCCATTATGTTTAACGCTGATGATGTCGGCCTGTCATCGGGAATCTATATTTTCCGCCTGCGTCACGGCGACACAACCATTAGTAGGAAAATGAATCTGGTTAAATAAAATCCGGTAAAATTATACGCTCCCGAAACTGCTGACTTGAAAACCCCTCCCCATAAAAAAAGCAGCCTCCGAAACCGGAGACTGCTCAATAATCGCGAATGCGATGCGTGGTTGGAAAGGTGAATTAACCGTTCACAGTGTCATCCCATTGGTCTCCCAGGGAATCGCGCCAGTCCCTAAGAGTCGAGGACACATCATCATAAACGCTGCCGGTATTATCTTTCACGCTTTCCCATGTGTCTGATGTTGCGCTTTCCACATCACTGATGGCGCGGTCGAGGGCTGAACGCTGACCGGTAAGCTCTTCATAAGCTGCTTCGAGGTCTTCGTCGGCCTCATCGCCTGCGCGATCAATACGTGTACCCAATTCGCTAATCTGATCATTGAGATCATCCCTCAGATCTTCAAGCTCGCTGAGCCGTTCTTCCCGTTCTTCCTCAAAATTTGAGGTGTCTTCTTCAGTATCACACTGAAACAAGACTAAGGAAACGGATAGGATTAAAATTAATGGCAAAAATGATGATAATTTTGAAAGTGACATAATATTTTTTTAGTAAAAGAATAAGGTTGTGCAATTAGAATTTCAGCTTGTTCAGGAGTCGAGCCATTTTTTCATCTGGCCGGAAAGTTCTTCTCTGGTTTTACCCAATTTTTTCTGAAGTCGTCCGAATAACTCATCCTCTTTCCCCTCAACATAGGTGAGGTCGTCATCTGTAAGCTCACCATAGTTTTGCTTAAGCTTACCTTTCAGCGTGTTCCAGTTTCCTTTAATTCGATCTTCGTTCATGTCTGTAGTAGATTTAAATTATTGTGAATAGACATCCTTGTAAATGGATGTGATATGCAAATCGTTCCGAGGCATAATTTTATACATTTCTGATAACAGTAAGTATAAATACGGCTTGATGTTCCAACAGAACAATTGCGATCAGCTACAGAAGGTATTACACCGAATTGCGTAGTAGTGACCAACCTTTTTTTTAGTGATGCGAAGTGAACGGAATGCGAATACCGGTATGAATAGTAACCGGGTTCATTCCGGGGGCAAGGACGGATGTAAGAGTTCCGGCCCCTGCTGAGAACGCCAGGCTGCGCCAAACGGGGAAATCAATGGAAACCCTTCCGCCGGTTAACAGGCCCCCGCGTGTTGCAACACCCGCGCCACCGCCGGCTCCGATATAGATTTCACCCGAAACATACGTCGACCGGTAAACAGGAAAACGGTAACCGGGACCCAGCAGGCCTATCTGATAGCCACCGGCATCCCCGATAAATGAAGTGAAAGCTCTGCCGGTCACATAAAAGCGGGATGAAAAATAGAGATCCATCGCGGCTTCAATCATAAAGACAAGTGGATTCGGATTTTCGGGATTGTTGCGGTAGGAGCTGTTGGGGATTTGCAGCACCATGCCGGAGTTGGCCGCCCACCTGTAGCTTCGGCCGTCGTCGTCGCGGAAAGGGTGGTTGAGATAACGAATGATGCGTGCACCAGGAGCAAGGGTGAAAAAATCACCGTTAAACGACCTGGTACTCATGTATTCAAACTCAAGGCCTAACTGACGTGTAAGCGGTATTTCCAGGCCCACACCTCCCATCATAACCATGCCGCCCCCTGTGTTAACATCTCCCCCACCACCTGTTCCGGCAGCTACGGATGCGGACAAACGTATCGGGTTGAGATTCAGAAAATGACGATATCCCAGCAGCCAGTCGGCATAGCCTTCAGAATCACCGGAAAAAACACCGTAGGTTTGTATAAAAACTTCGTTTGAAGCGGTTCGGCTGAATGTAACCTCTGCGCCAATTGTGTTCATCGTGTTAATCGGTCTGCCGCGGCCGCCACGGGTCCGGCTGCCCTGTGGGATGTATTGTCTGAAAGTCGGTTTGAAAGTAGCCACTTTCAGGAATTCACCTTCCGGCCACTGCCTGCCTGTATGACCGCCCGATAAGGCAAGTTCGAAATCACGGGATACCGCCAGGCTTACAGCTCCGGTGCTGATGGGTGAACCGGTTATATGCGTATAGGAAAAGCCGGGATTTAGTTGCCAGCCCGAAACAAATTCCCAGGAAACCGAAAGATGAGAGCGCAGCATCA
>PXDL01000326.1 GCA_003566395.1 Balneolia bacterium
CTTGGAGTATCTATTCACGGCAGTGTTGGATACGAAGTGCTTGATGGGCAACGAGACGCGAGAAATTGAATTCGATGTGGTTGCAAAAGCCCCTCGAATACTCGTCTGTTGGGAAGATATGAAAAAATTCCATTTGAAAGTACGCCATTCACCCACGGAAGGATCAACCCAGCCACGAGTATCTGTCGATGAAGAGGTACAAGTGAAGATAGAAGAAAAACCGGAGGTAATGTCGTCATCTGAAGCATCCCACCTCAAGCCGGCTACCGAGGACGCTGGGGAAAGCCCAAGCTTGCAATCTATGTCACCCGGTGTCTCACGTGAATCCGAAATTCCTGACACTAGCCTGGAATCAAAATCGCCTACAGGGCATCAGTTACACACTCTACCTCGAGAAGGTGATGTGTATCACCCCGGGGGCTAATGAAACACAAGATCTCATCTTTGATCGAGAAAAACGAAGTCCATTCGTCAGCAATGCTAGTGACGCAAACGAACTCGCGAAATTCATCTTGCAGAACAACACCCGCAAGAACAAAGAACGAGCAGCTAGCATTGTTCAAAACCATTCGAAAGCGTTCAGTCTGAAACCCCCAAAGGAGGGAGTGTGGGGGCCAGAAACCCACCCAACTTTCAAGGATGGGAAAATTCCACCCCTTACCAATGCACGACATTTGCCGATGACTCCTGCTTTGCTTGAAGCAGTGAAGAAGAAACTCAAGAAGAACTTGGAACAGAGCGTATACGAGTATGCATCTTTTCCGCATATGCAGAGCCAATTAATCGCGTTCTTCAAGGATGAGACACAAACTGCGGTGCGTATTGTGATCTCATACCTATCTCCGAACAAATATATTGAACCGGATTTATACTCCCCTCCACTCCTAGAACATGTGATGCGACATCTAACTGAACCATTAGGTGTCCCATTTCATCAATTACGCTTTAGAGCACTTGACCAAACCGGTGCTTATGACTCGATGATCTTGGCTCCGGAAGTGCGACAATTTTTCGCATTCCCCACTCCCATTGGTGTATTACAACCAACAAGATTACCACAAGGCGCAAACTTTTCTGGTGCCCATTTGCAACGTGCTAATGATGCTATCTTTGCTGATCTACTAAACGTTCATGTTTACGTGTATCTTGATGACATTTTAATCGTTGGTCGATCTGACGAGGAAGCCGATGATATTCTAGAACAAGTTCGAGCGCGTGCGGAGGAATTCAATATGAAATTCTCTCCTAAGAAGGCACAGGTGGTCGGGGATACTGTCGAATGGGCAGGATATCATATCAGTCCACATGGGTATCATCGAGCGAATCGTCGAATTCTTAACAGATTCGAACTTCCCAAAATGAATACAGCTGCTGATTTAAGTAGCAACATCGGTATTTTGAACTTTGCAAGCGGCAATGTTGCGGATTATTCCCGAATCGTCAAGCCCTTGCGTGCAGCCCTTGAACGTGCTGTTAACATCTCGCAAGGCAGTCGTAAGAAAAAGGCATTAGGGAAAATCCCTCTTGATCAGGTCATGGACGATGAGGCTTGGGAAAGCTTTGAAAAGTTACGAGTCGCATTACGCTCGCCTGCGTTTTTGAAGCCCTACGACGAAAATCTCAACACAAGGCTGTACACTGATGCCAGTAATGCAGGTTATGGGTACGTCCTGGTGCAAATTTGTCCCACTGCGGATTGTTTTTCGGCACAATTCTTAGGGGGGGCTAGCGAGGTTGATCAGACTTCTGACGAAAAACGACCCCAAATGAACATCGTTATGATGGGAGGAGGTCAATGGGGTTCAGCGCAGCAGCAGTATTCTACTCGCGACAAAGAGATTACCGCCGCAATGATTGCAATGAACGATTGCAATGATGTCCTAATTAGGACCTCGTTTGATCTGATGATGGATCATCAATCAGTGCAATATGCAACTAAAACCGGATTTACGCTGGATAACTTAACGATTCCAGCAGCGCAACTGCTTATGCGAGCTAACGCTGCTTTCGCCCCAAGGACGTGTACCATTAGGTACGTCCCAGGTAAGAGGAACAACCTCCCTGATTGGTTATCGCGAGCCCAGATATCAGAAATTACGAATCCATTGGAAACAAATATCCCCACGGAACAGTCGGAGGAGTCGATAGAGTATGTTGCAGCATTCCGAAAAAACCCAGAAACACTGATCGATTCTGGGGACCAGCGAACCCAAGAATTCCTACTGAGTTTATCAGAACCAACGGATAAAGAACTCGAGGTGAGCCCATCCAACCCTGTTGAACGTGCTGCAGTAGCACGAGTCGCTACCGCACACCAGAAAACTGTACATGGGTCTTTAGACACCATGGACCATTATCTGGAGGCCACAGATTGGAAGTCTAAAGAAACTGGAGACTTGGCGAGATTGATGCGAGGAAGATGCTTTGCGTGTCAGGCCTCGCAGCGTTCTGATACGCGCGCGCAGGGAACTGGGTGATGTGGAAGTAGCAGATGGGATCAATGATATTATTCATGCTGATACATTGCATCTTCCTCATCAAGCTGCAGCAAGCTCTTACCCGCTATGTAGTGGTCGTGAAGGACGCCTATAGCGGGTTTGTAAAACTGTACCCAGTGCAAAAGATTGACGCGGATACCGTGTCAGGTCGCCTAGAGGACCATATCCAAGGTATAGGAAAGCCTAGGAAACTGATTACTGATAACGGCAAGGAATACTGCAACCAAAAGGTCAAAGAATTAACGGAATCATATGGCATTGAACATGAAACCACACCGCCGTTAGCTTCCATTTCGAATGGAATGGTCGAGAGGGCAAACCGAAGCGTGAATGAGGTGTTAAGGGTTCTACTAATTGAAAAGGGCGTGCACGCCAGGCAATGGGCCAACGCTCATACGACTCAACTCCACAGCGTCAGTCCCGTTAGCGGGTTACGCTCCTTATGAAGTACAGTTCGGGGAAAGGGTCCCTGTCGAAGGAACTCTGCCTGAACAACCTGAACGGTTGAGCAAAGCGGATATCGAAAAGATGCATGAAGCCGTTCGTAAGGCAAGGGAAAAGAGTAAGCAAACACATAAGGACCATCATAATCGAAGCAAAGCGATTAAGCCAACTGATTTTGATGCCGAGGACTATGTATGGGTCTTTCGACCGACGGGAACGAAACTGGACGCTAGGTATGTAGGTCCAGCTAAAGTAGAGGCTAAACTAGGGCCACTAAGGTATCGAATCCGATTCCCCAAAGAATTGGGTGGCGACAGTTATCAACGTCATGCCATTCATCTGAAGAAATTCTGGGGCCCTGATCTCGTATTGAGTGCAAAGCTCATTAGAGCGGCACAGAATATTATGGGTTCTAGGCGTCTGGAAGAAATCCGCGCTAAGATTGCTTCAACCGAGCGTATGGAATACGAAGTGAAGTTCTCCGGCTCATCAGAGACTGAAGTCGTGACAGAGAACTTCCTGAAGCAATTTTACGGGGAAGAGCTCCGATCTTTCGAAGAGAGCTCTAATGTGCGTCATGATCTCAGAGCATCCTGGGGGGGCGTGTCGTGATATTCGGCATCCCGAGATCATGCCGAGGTGGGGTAGAAAGTAAAATCATAACTGGAAATTAATCAGTGAAGTATTGATAAGACATAAACGCTAATAAGCAAACAATTGTTCTCCACAATCATTAGGTTGTGCAGTTATCAAATATTTCAACTATTTGTCGCTCTAACAATTGATTGTCTTTTCAACTTCTTACCTCTCCTTCCGCATCACCATTGGATACAGCATCATCCCATTTAACGCACCATGAGCGAGTCACAAAAACAAAAATTATAGCTTTAGCTGCTGCGGTGAAATGAAAGACCTTAGAATCTTGGGAGTTAGAATGTTTCGGCACATTCTCTATTAGAGCCCC
>PXDL01000560.1 GCA_003566395.1 Balneolia bacterium
CCATTACCAGGGACTGATCGGATGTTCTGCGAAGTTCAGAAACCGGGGCCTGATCAACCTGCGACCAGGTAGACACATAAAATTCACGGTCGGATGAAAACTGTACGGAATGATTTCCATCAGCTTCTGTAAAACGGGTAAGTCCGCTTCCGTCAAAATTAATTCTCAGGTAGTGGATGTAGTACGGATCCTGGTCATCATCCAGCCCGCTGGCACGGAACCAGATCTGCCGGTTCTCTTCATCCACATAATCCACGTCACGCACAACCCAGTCACCCTGCGTAATCTGGTTTTTCAGCTCACCCTCTTTTCCATCATAGAGGTAAAGATGTCGCCAGCCGTCCCGCTCCGACATCCAGATAATCTCTTCACCATTTTCAGTGTAATGTCTGTACAATGATGTGGCATAACTGAAAAAAGTATCGGGCTCATCATTCACCAAAGCACGCGCTTCGCCGGTTTCACCATCCACTTCTATGATTCTGTACGCCTCATGTCCGCGCTGATTGTATTCAAAATAAAATCCACGGCTGTCATCCCACCAGTTCATGTTACTGTTGGAATAGGCGTTCGGGAAAAGGTCGTTATCCACGTTAATCTGATTTCCATCTTCCACATGAAATAGCACCGGCTGATCTTTATCCAGCACATCGCCCGGTTTGACGTAGGTTCGGCTGAGGTGGCGCGGCTGAAGCTGATCCTGCGGTGAACTTTCCACGTAATGTATTTTCCGATCGTATCCCGGAATTTTGCGGTAGGCAGCCAGTTTTTCGGAATCAGGTGACCAGCGGAAAGAGTTGTAGTTATAATAGTTTTGTTCTGAACCGTCGGTGCTTAGCATGGTTACTTCATCCGTCTCGACGTTACGGAGTGCAACGTTGTAATTTTTCACAAACGCTTTCCATTTCCCATCGGGTGATTCCCGTTCTTCTTCACTTCGGGCCAGGTTAACCGGCTCCAGTTCGTGATCCCACACTCCCCAGCTTGACCACCCGGATCCGCTGCTCTCGTCCGGACGAGTATCACAATGATAGGATGACAGCGAGCATGTATAGATCGTGCCATCGATAGACACTTCAATTGAAGATCGATTGTTCACATATTCAAATGAATTAAACGGCAGTTCAAGCCCGTGATACTCATCACCGGCCGCTTCAGACAGTGTCCGTGCAAGCCGGTCGTGATCGAAAGGTGCTTCCCGTGATTGCTCTTCGGCGTTCACATGTACGAATTCATAACCGCCGGTTACACTTTTCCGGTACCAGAATTCCGGTGAATCCTCCAGCCAGGTCGGCTGACCCAGGATTCTGTCGGTAACGGTGCCATCAAACATTTCACTCAGGCGGTCTGCCCTTTCATAATCTTCGAGTTCTCCCTGCGCAACCGCTACAGCAGAAAATGACATCAGGATTAATAAGAGAGAAAATTGTTTTATAATAGTTTTGTTTGCTTTCATAGAAGTGGGTTAAAAGCTTATTTATATGACTTAATTTAATTATACGTGATGGTTTTATACCGGCAAATTTGTTATAAGTCTTTATCCTCAAAAAATGTATGTACCTGCTGTTCCAGCACCGGGAGTGATACAGGCCCATTCATCAGAACGGCTTCGTGGAAATCACGAAGATCAAAGTCGCTTCCTAATTGCTCTTCGTAGTGATCCCGCAGCTCACGAATTTTAAGTTCTCCCATTTTGTATGCCAGCGCCTGGCCCGGCACAGCAATATAGCGATTGGTTTCAGTATCAATTTCATGATGAGACAGCGCTGTATTATCTGTCATAAAACGAATGGTCTCTTCCCTTGTCCACCCAAGCGCATGCATTCCAGTGTCAACCACCAACCTGCATGCTCTCCACATTTCATATGTAAGTCGGCCAAAATTGTAGTACGGGTTTTCGTATAGCCCCACGTCGAGCCCAAGCCGTTCGGCATATAACGCCCACCCCTCGCTGAATGCAGTTAACCCGCCGGCTCTTCTCGGCAGATCATCCATCTCCTGGTTAAGTGCAATTTGAAGGTGGTGCCCGGGCACCGCTTCGTGGTAGGTAAGAGCTTCAAGAGTGTAGAGGGTTCGGCTTGGCAAATTGTATGTGTTTACCCAGTACTCGCCGGCACGCGTTCCGCCACCTACCGAATACCGGCCTCCGGTATATCGCGGTGCAAGATGATCCGGCACTGGCTCCACACCGTACGGACGTCGTGGAAGCGTGTGTAAATGAAAAATTTCTGGAAGTTTACCGTCAATCCTTTTCGACAAAAACGAGGCTTCTTTTAAAAGATCTTCCGGCCGGTCAACAAAAAACTGAGGATCTGTTCTCAGAAAATCGAGAAATTCACTGAAGCTGCCGTCAAACTCAACTTCCTCAATTATTTCATACATCTCTTCACGGATACGCTCCACTTCATCTAGCCCAATTTGATGGATCTCGCGAGCACTTAGTGGCAGAGTAGTGTGATATTCGATCAGGTGATTGTAGAACTCTTCACCGTCCGGGAGATCCACAGTAGCAATGGTTTCTCTTGAAGCGGGAATGTACTCATCTTCTAAAAAATCGATAAAAGAGCGGTATGCAGGCATCACTGATTCAGCAATTGCCTGCCGGCCCGACTCACTCAGTTGTTTACGATTTTCTTCTGAAATTTCGTCCGGATAATTTTTAAACGGTTCAAAAAAACCGGTCTCTTCAGGATCGTCTTTAATATGCGTCGCTATGTAATAAATATACTCATCGACAAAAATAACGCGCGGTAACGTATACCCTAGTTCCATTCCCGTTCTCATATGATCTTTATGCTGATTGAAAAATTCCGGGATTGCGTTCAGCCGAGCAATATAATTCTCATAATCTTCGCTGCTATCCAGAGGCACCCTGTTTTCCAGGCCAATCATTCGGTTGTAAAATCCACCTTCATGATTGATGGGAATAAGATAGCTTCGATATTTGTGCTGGTTGATGTTACTCAAAACCTGCCTCTGAAATGAATCGTATGTGATCTGATCGTTCAGTTGAAGATTTTCCCGCAACACTCTGGAATGCAGCTGTTCTTGTGTTTCCGTCCAGAATTCATATCTGCGCTCAAGATCTTCCATTGCTACCGACTGAAGTCTGTCGTTTTCCAAATATTCATCATCATCCCCTCCGCGAAACGGATTTTCACGAATTTCAAACTCTTCAGCTTCATCCATCAATGCGTGCAGACGATCGCTGTTCGATTCTGAATCGCAGCCCGCTAAAAGCATCATAAAACCGGATAAAAACAGAATAAGTACAGGAACTGGTTTCAAATAAGGTGGCATTCTGAAATATTTTTGTTTGTGTTGATTGGCTTTATATATCAAATACAAGTTCGGGGAACCTCTGATATCTTGTTCAATACTTGTGGGTTTTTACGATTGATAGAATTTTACATTCTGAAATCTTCGGATTGTATCCACCATTTTTGAGATGGAAAAACATAATAAAATTCATCAGCCCTACAGTTTTCACCACGAGAACTCAAAAACACGAAGATTCACGAAAGTTCTATTATTGATATCATGACACCTCACAATCTTCCCCATCTCTGCGCCGTTGCGCCTCTGCGGTAAAAACCAAAATGAAATCAATACGATATCACATAATCCATCAGCCCCGGATCGAATTCGATTTGATCCACGCGCCCATCAAACCAGGTCACTTCAACTGCTTCCGTTGTGCCTGAAATTCCAAGAACCTGCACGGTGCTGTTTTGTGACCAATAACCCGATCCCGCCTGGATATTCCGCGCCGGGCCTGCCGATCCATCCGCATACAATAGCCTCACAATTGAACCGATTGCAAGCTTGTTCTGCGACGGACCTTCAAGTGAAACCCGGATTCCGCGTTCTGTCGACCGGTTTTCAAAAATACGAGTAGCAGCG
>PXDL01000217.1 GCA_003566395.1 Balneolia bacterium
CCTTTTTTTGTTTGGGGAGGGTGTGCTGTGATTGCCGGTTCAGCACATTCCGAAGTGTGGGGAGGTTCATACACGATGGGAAACTACTTAAAGAACATAGTTCGCAAATCGAGAACTATGTTCGTATTTTAATATTCTGATACACTGTAGTCCGGGGAAACTGATTCTTCCTGTATCCGTTGGCAGCATGTTTTTGTCCCGCGTATTACGCGGATTGAAAGGATTGTTCCGGCCAAACTACGAAGTTCCGTACCCTGAAGTAGTTTAGAGCCGGCGGGTTTTCCTTGCTTTCAAATTGAATTATTACGGTTAGGTGCCCGTCAAAAAAGTCAGAAATCCTCCGGGTAGCTTGATACGAAGAACCAAATCCGGCCTTGTGAAAAAATGGCGTTTAGGTCGCTCCGCTCCCAATTGTGAATGGTGGATGGTGAATTTTGAATGATTTTCACAAAGAAACTTAGTGAGATAACAAATTCCGGGTATATTATTTATCCCTTTAGACTGTTTACTGATTCTGATCTCTGATACTGTTCCCTGGTACTGAACAAAGAACCGGTTAACAGGAGGGAAGGGCAACCGGTTCTTTTATGCCGGAAAACGAATGACGTATTTATATGCTGTCGCTATATTTTGATGGCGCTCATCAGTACAGCACTCCCGCCAGGGTTGCCGTCATCATGTTTGCCAGGGTTCCGGCCAGTACAGCCAACAGACCGAATCTTGCCAGGTCCGATTTCCGGGACGGTGCAAGGCCGCCTATTCCGCCGATTTGAATAGCAATGGATGAAAAATTGGCAAATCCGCAAAGGGCGAAAGTGGCCATAAATATGGTTCGCTCTTCCAGGGCGCCTTCACGTACAAAATCAGCAAGATCAATAAAAGCTATAAATTCGGTCAGTACTATTTTTGTGCCGATCATGGACCCCACGTTGACAGCATCCACCCAGGGTACGCCTATAAGAAAAGCCAGGGGAGCGAAGATAAAGCCCAGTATGCTCTGAATGGTAAGCTGGAACTCATCGGATATAGCGTTAATGCCGGTATAATCTCCGAAAATACCCAGAAAATGGTTGAACAGCGCCAGAATAGCGATGAATGCAAGAAGCATGGCGCCCACGTTCAGCGCGAGTTTGAGGCCTTCGGTAGCACCGGATGAAGCGGCTTCAATACCGTTGGCATCGGCTTGCTCGACCTCAATTTTTACTTCTCCCATGGTAACCGGTTTGCCGGTTTCAGGATAGAGAATTTTGGCAATAACGAGAGCTGCGGGAGCCGCCATCAAAGAGGCCCCGAGAAGCTGTTCGGCAAAAAGCTGCCGCCCGACTTCTATGGCCAATTCATTCGCCTGAGCGTACGAATCACCCAGCATTTGGATATATGCGGCCATAATACCACCCGCGATGGTTGCCATCCCCCCGGTCATGACGGCCAGCAGTTCCGACTGCGTCATTTTCTCTATGTAAGGTTTAATAACCAGAGGGGCCTCTGTTTGCCCTACAAAAATATTGGCAATCACCGAAAGGGATTCCGCGCCGGACGTCCCCATGAGTTTCTGCATGCCCGTGGCCATGATTTTGACCACGAACTGCAAAATCCCGTAATGATAAAGTATCGTGGTGATGGATGCGAAAAAGACAATGGTCGGAAGTACCTGAAAGGCAAAGAAAAATCCAAGACTACCCTCCATACCCGGCCCCAGGGCAAGATCTCCAAAGATGAATTGAGCTCCTTCCGTGGTAAAATCAAGTACAAGAACAAAAAATGAGGACACCCAGCTGAAAAACTGTTTCGGCCAGCCGAGAGGCGAAAAGAACGACGCCATGTCCGATCCTTTCAGAATAAACACGGCCAGGGTAAGCTGAATCCCAAGGCCTATGCCCACCAACCGCCAGCTTACAGCTTTACGATTATTGCTTAAAGCGAGGGCAATGCCAAGAATAACGGCCATGCCGATTATACCACGAATCAATTCCATGCAGGATTAAATTAAGTGTCCGTATCAGGAGAGGTTCCCGACCTCGGGTCCTGAAGTTGTTCTTCATTGAAGGGTTTAACACTCCGGCCGCGTTTGATGTCTTTGGGCGGACGGAAGCAGTGGCGCGCACGGGGTTCATAAGCATCTTTTTCACCCACAAGTATCCGATCTTCCCCCTCGGTTATGCGCTGTGAGAAATTTGCAATATGCCCGCTTTCTGCACAAATGGCGTGCAGCTTTGTTACGTATTCGGCCACCGCAAGAAGATGCGGCATAGGCTCGAACGGGTTGCCAAGATAATCCATATCCAGCCCGGCTACAATAACCCGTTTGCCGTCGTTGGCCAGGGTGTTGGCTACATCCACGAGGCGGTTATCAAAAAACTGAGCTTCATCTATACACACAACTTCGGCATTGCCGGTCATGAGCACGATTTGGTCGGCCGTTGATGCCACAATACCCGGCAGGGAGGTCTCATTGTGGGAAACCACCATATCTTCCGAATAGCGTATATCAATCGCCGGCTTCACGATCACCACACGCTGACCTGCTATCTGCGCCCTGCGCGCCCGGCGGATCAGTTCTTCGGTTTTGCCACTGAACATGCCCCCGCAGACGACCTCGATCCATCCTATGCGGCGGTTTAATACGGTGGGTTCTGTAAACATCTAAGCGTACTGGTTGTCATCAAAAGAGTACCCGGTGCTGCCGGGGTGTGGCCGAAAAATTTTAAGATGCTAAAATGTGACATCCCGCCCAAATAGTCAATTGTAATATCGCAGCTGATTTGCAACGTGTCGTTTACTACATTAGGCGATCAACCTGTATCTTGCTTACTACATATTTACCGTCTCTATGGAATATAAATTTGAACTCCCGTTTTCCGTCCGCGACTATGAGCTTGATGTGCAGGGCGTTGTAAATAATGCGGTTTACCAAAACTATTTCGAACACGCCCGTCACGAGTTTTTGCAGCATATAGGCCTGCATTTTGTAGAACTTCACCAAAACGGTTATGATGCCGTGGTTCACAAAATAGAAATCGAGTACAAGAAACCGCTGCTCAGCTCAGATACTTTCCGGGTACGGGTGACGGTACAGCAGGAAGGAGCGCTGCGATTTGTCTTTTATCAGCAAATTGTGCGTGACCGAGACGAAGCCATCACCACAAAAGCAAAAGTGACGACGGTATTTATGAGCGGCGGACGCCCGATAAGGCCCCCGAAAGAAGTATTGAACGCCGTTAAAACTTTTCAGGAAAAAGGGTGATGCAGACCGCCGGAGCCGGTTTCGACGGCCCGGGCCTCAGGTCACATTCACATTTCTGAGAATTCGGTTGAGCAAATTCGGAGCAAAACGCTTCAGATAAACCGCGGCCACCTCCTTGCCTCCGATGTTTACTTCGGGCTTTCGTTTTTCCATTTTCGGGATCAGTTTTTGGGAAAACTCTTCGGCGCTCATGGCTTCCTGCTGTCCTTTCCCCATTTCGCCGTATGTGGAACCGTCGGCCGTGAGGGCGTTTACAGTGATGTTGGTTTTCACATAGCCCGGACACACCAGCGTGACGTCAACATTGTGTTCATACATCTCGTGCCTGAGGCAGTCGAACCAGCCGTGCAGCGCATGTTTGGATGCCGCATAGGTTGAGCGGTATTGGGTGCCTATTTTCCCCATTACACTGCTTATGACCACTATATACCCGCTTTTCCGTTCCGTGAAATGAGGCAGCATGGCCTGGGTGAGGGCAATCGTCCCGAAAAAATTCACTTCCATAATTTTCCGGATGCCGTCCATGCGGGCTTCCATGGCCGAGGCCCGCTGACTCATCCCTCCGTTGTTGATCAGCACATCTATATGACCGAAAAGCGATATTGCAGCCTCGGCTTTAGCGGGAAGCGTTTCTGTTTCCGTAAGGTCA
>PXDL01000486.1 GCA_003566395.1 Balneolia bacterium
ATGCTGTTTGCCCAGAACGGATTATCGCCTGAACTGATAACAACACCTGATGAGGCATCAGGGCATGTTTTTCATCAATACACCATCCGGATTCACAGCGACAGGTGCGAAATGAGCAGAGATGAAGTTCGTGAAAAATTACAGGAAGCCGGAGTGTCAACCATGGTCTACTACCCTGTTCCTCAGGATATGCTTCCCGTTTATGAGGGTCGGTTCACGCCTTGTCCGGTAAGCCGGAAAATTGCGGATGAGGTACTCAGCCTGCCCATCTGGCCCCTGATGAAAATTCATACTCAGGAGAAAGTGGTGGAAACACTCACTTCTATTCTGAAAAAGTGAGTGCGGCAATAAATCAGCAGACAGTTCATTATGTTGAAAGTTTTATTGTGAATCATCGGTTCGTAATTTATCAGCAGGCTTAACCCTGTTTCTTCCTTGCTCTTTAAACGAAATAAAATTAACTTTTTCCAAGAAATAAATAATGTCCCGCAATCTCTTTGCAATTACTTGTCTGCTGTTTTTCGGGTTAAGTTTCGCGCTTGTATACGGAGTTAGAGAGCATCGGCTTAGCAGTGAATTTGCGTTTCAGTCACCTGAGGAAAGCGTTCAAATTCAAATACTTTTGCACGACACAGAAGACACCGAGGGGCTGATACCGGTACTGCGCAACAGCGGTCTGGAGTTCAATGAAGAAGAGTTGCGTTGGGCAGCCGGAATTCTGCGTATCAATCGTTTTCGTCCCGGAAGATATGTTGTAGACGGCAATGCTTCTTACCCGTCCCTTCTTGGCAAAATGTTACGAGGTGAAGAAGACCCGGCCCGTATCGTGGTCCATTCCGGGCAAACCTACGATCAGTTTTATCGCAGAGTATCCTCCCAGTTCCGGTTCAGCGAAGAGGAGTTTCGTGCAGCAATGACCGATACTTCAGCCATCGAGGAAAACTTTGGAATTCCGATACACCTGCTTTTCGGGAGAATGCTTCCAAACACATACGAAATGTACTGGACCTCCACCCCGCAGGCCTTCATCAGCAGAATGCTCCGGGAGTTTGATCACGCAACGGCTGCACTCAGAGAACAATCGGAACAGCATTTATTATCTTTTGGCGACATCCTCACGCTCGCATCCATAGTACAGCTTGAAGCAAGATTTCATGATGAGAAGCCGGCAATTGCCGGGCTTTACCTGAACAGAATAAGGCGTAATATGAGACTACAGGCCGATCCGACCGTAGCTTATGCATTAGGTAAGCGAGGCAGATTGCGTGTGGCCGACTACCGGGTGCGGCATCCGTATAATACGTATGTAATCAACGGTCTCCCGCCGGGGCCCATCACCAATCCGGATATGCATTCAATCCGCGCGGTATTACAGCCCGACGAGCATAATTATCTGTTTATGGTTGCCAACCCTGACGGATACCATTCCTTCACCCGTACCTATGCCGAGCATCGGCGTGAAGTAGCCAGGTGGCGACAATGGCTGCGCGAGCAAGATCGTTTGGCTGGTGAGCAGGCCGCAAGAGAGGCGCAGGCGCAATAACTAACAAACCATGTATCGCAGCCAACCCTTCTGAAGGCCTGTTTTTTCCGATAGCATTTCTTCTGTTATAAATCGTATATTAAGGTTTATCTTCAGTAAATATTCACCCAGTCTAAGCTAAAAAGTTGCAGGCATACAACAGTATAGCAAAATTGCAGGTGATCAATTTTACTGTATATATGTATTGCTTCATTCAGCTGAAAAAGAAAATTGCTGATATTTTTTTCTTCAGTGATTTGTTCAAAATCGACTGAGATATCTCACTTACCGAAATTTATAACTGCTAACTTTCTGACATTAGATCAGTTGCTTTCTTCAGTTGAATTACTGAAAATGCTAACTGCATCAAAAATCTCCTACCCGTTTTAATTCTACATGGAAAGCTCAAAATCCGATAAGTACCCGAATCACTACTCCAATACTAATGGTAACGGTGTTTCAAGAAACGGTCTTCAGCAGCCTGAAGCTGAGGATCAAAACGACCCGTTCGATCCCAAAGAAATCCTGAATGCGCTTTGGGCCGGCAAGTGGATAATTGCCGCATGTGTAATTGCTGCTGGAATTATTGGATACTACTACACTCAGAGTTTAGAAGATGAATTTCAGACCTCTTCTATATTTATTATTGAGTCTCAGCGTGCTGACAGGGGGTTGAACCTATTTGAGTTTACGCAATCCAGATCTCTGACCTGGAATGAAACCGGCACTGAAATGGAGTACATCCGTAACTCAACCGAGTTGGGAGAGCGTGTGGGGCAGCGTTTATTGAATGATATTTATAATCCTGCTACGGGAGACACACTACCAATATTAAAGAGAGCAGGTTTAGGCCGTATCCCTGAAAGCAATGTCGTTTCCAGGCTTGGAAGAATTCTTCCGGGTATGATCAGATTAAGCCAGGTTCGTGATATGAATCTTGTGCAAATTTCAGCAAGAAGTACCGACCCATACGAAGTCGCCTCAGTACTGAATTATTATGTTGAAGAATATGCTCGAATTGACGAGGATATTACTCGTTCAAATTTGAATTCTGCGGTAGCTTATCTACGCGAGCTCGAGTCTGAGAGTACACTTACCCTTGAGGAACAAGACCGTAAGATTCGTGATTTTATGGAGCAGGATTGGAGTTTGATGACTGATCAAGAAGGGACTGCTGCTGCTCGTGAATTGAGACAATTGTTCAGACAAACTGAAGAAATACAGTTTGAACATGAGTTGATATCAGACTACCTGGGGGGATTAAGAGATGAAAAACAGGAAGTAATTGAGATGCTTGCTGATGGAGTTGGATCCGGAGTTGAAGGCTGGTTGGGTTTACTTGAAAGATCTATATTAGATCTTGAAATGCAGGCTGAAATATTTTATATCGAACAACCTGAATTAAGGAATAGTCCTGAACAAAGTGCTGAACTTACTGGAATTACGCAGCGCCTTGACTACCTCAGAGAACGGAAAGAAGAGAAAATTGCTGTTCAGTCACAAAATCTTAGAGAAATGCAGGGCCTTAATGAAGCTGCATTAACAACCTATTTGACAGAGTTACGTAGAGAAATAAGAGAAAATGAAGCTATCCTTGTTGATCTTGGCAAGCGCCTGGCCTTTATGGAGAGTAAGGTAACTGAGTTGCAAAAGGATATTGTAGAGGTAATGGGTCAAAGTGCAGAGCTTCAGAGAATGAGACGGAATATGGAAATTAGTGAGCAACTATATGTAAGCTTACTACAGCGACTTCAACAAACACAAATAGCCATCAGATCGGAAGTTAGCAGGGTGCGTGAAATAAGACCAGCATTTGTACCGGGTTCTCCAGTTAGTCCTAACAGGCAAAGGAATTACATTCTCAGCTTACTTTTCGGAGCTGGACTAGGTATTGTTATCGTTCTACTTCGAAAGTTTCTGGATGATCAAATACACGACCCGGAACAACTCAGAAAAGCCGGTTTCAATGTTATCGGTGTTGTGCCCGACTTAAGTGATTATATTAAAATGCACTTTAAAAACACGCCGTTTATTCCTGTTCAGGGAAGACAGGTTGATGTAAATATGGTGCCGCTTATAGACCCGATTGCAGCTGGTTCTGAAGCCTACAGAAGACTGCGGACCAACGTTGAGTTCAGCCATGTAGATCATGAGTTAAAAACGCTTGTTATTACCAGTTCCAAACCGGCCGAAGGTAAGAGCCTCACCGCAGTAAATCTGGGACTGACCTTCGCGCAGTACGGTAAACGCACGCTGGTGCTGGATTGTGACCTTAGAAAGCCCACACTTCACAAAAAGTTTAGCCTCGAGAAAGCTCCGGGCGTTTCTGACATTCTATTTGAAAAATCTTCATTTGATGAAGCCG
>PXDL01000031.1 GCA_003566395.1 Balneolia bacterium
AACCGGGAATTTTGTTCGTTTTCATCGCCTCAGCAACCTGAAATCACAGCATAGCCGGTCTATGTGAGGATTTGATTTTTGCAACGAGTCAGAAAACGAGCAAAAGAATAGTTTAGCAAAGCCTTCTCACACATCTCTATACGAATGAATAAGCTTTTTCCAACAGTTAGCGTTTTTATACTTTCCGTTTCATTACTTTTTACGGCCTGCAGCTCCGAGCCCGATCTCGAACAGGCGCGTTCACTCATAACCGAAGACGGCATTATGCAGCACGTTTCGGCTCTTGCGCACGACTCTCTAATGGGCCGGGCACCGGGAACCGAAGGCGAGCAAATGACAGTGGATTACATTATCCGGCAGTTTGAGGAAATCGGGGTTGAGGGCGGCATGCCCGACGGAAGCTTTGTACAGCACGTTCCGGCTATCGGTCAGCAAACCCTGCCCGGTTCGGTCATGCGTATTACAGATGGAACCAATACGCTGCACGAATTCGACTACTACACCGAAATGATGGCATGGCCTGCTGCGGGTCAGGAAGAGGTGAATATCCGCGATGCCGAGCTGGTGTACGTCGGATACGGCATTATCGCCCCCGAAGAAGACTGGGACGATTACAAAGGCATGGACGTAAGCGGAAAAATTCTGGTGTTCAAAAACAGTGATCCCAGCACGCATCCCGATTTATTCGCCGGAAATACGCGCCTGTATTACGGGCGCTGGAGCTATAAATATGAAATCGCCGAGGAGCTTGGCGCGCTTGGGGCGATCATCATACATACCCTGCCGACCGCCGGATACGGATGGAATGTGGTTTCAGGGGGATGGAGCCGTGAACGGTTCGCCCTTGCCGACGAGATGCAGCCTGTTTCCGATACCGAGCTGAACGCGTGGCTTACTTTTCCTTCGTCTCAGGCGCTGTTTTCAAGTGCCGGACTTAACATCGACGAGCTTCTTGATGAAGCCGAAAACCCCGATTTCGAACCTGTGCCTTTAGAAGGCGTTTACCTCGATATCGACCTTGAGGCGGAATACAGCGAACTTGAGTTTCAGAATGTAGTGGGTATCTTGCGGGGCAATGACCGCAACCTCAGCGACGAGCACGTCATCTTTTCCGCCCACCATGATCACCTCGGTACCGGCACGCCCGTTGAAGGCGACTCTATTTATAATGGTGCGATGGATAACGCCAGCGGAACAAGCGCCATGATTGAAATGGCCCGCGCGTTTAAATCGATTCAACCTCATTTACGCCGGAACGTGATGTTTGCCGCCGTGGGCGCTGAGGAATCCGGCCTGCTGGGTTCCCGCTACCTCGCCAATAACTCGCCCGTGCCGGTCGGGAAGATTTCGGCCAACATCAACCTCGATATGATCAACGGCTTCGGCCGCACCGAAGACATTGTAGTGGTCGGTAAAGGGCGAACCTCAATGGATCAGATTATGATTGAAGAAGCAGAGAAGATGGGCCGTTATGTGGTGCCCGACCAGGATCCGGGCCAGGGGTTCTATTACCGCTCCGACCATTTTTCATTCGCGAGGGTCGGCATTCCTGCTCTTTACCCGAACACCGGCGTGGAATACATACATGATGAAAATTTTCATCAGGATGTAGTGGTTCCCCACCTGCGGAAAATCTACCACACAGTCCACGACCGGGTTGACGAGGTAATTACCTTTGCCGGAGCTGAAGAAGATATGCGGCTGGTTTTTAACGTTGCATACCGCGTTATAAATGATGACGAAATGCAATCCTGGACGCCCGGCGATGAATTTGAAGCCGCCCGCATGCAGGCTATCGAAGAAGCATCCCGCTAAACTCCCTCTGCAAGCCAACCAAAACTTTACGGACGACCGGAGCTTTTCCGGTTGTCCGTATTTCTTTAATCAACTCAGCACATACCTATGGCCTACTCGGAGCTGTCGGTACGCAATTTCAAGCGAATCTGCCTTATCAACTGGAGCCTGACGCTTCCCATGCTGATTCTGTTTGCCTGGCCTTACTACCTGGTGTCGGTATGGACGGGCATTTCCGTGAATGTGGCGCAAATCGGAGGCATAATTTTCGGCCTTCCTTTTATGATAACGGTACTTCACGGGCATGTAACGATGGCCCTCGGTGCCCTGCATCGTCATCACTACTATGAGTGGCTCACCCGCTACCCGCTCACCTACGGGTTTTTCTTTCATCCGGTGATGTTTAGAACGCGCTTTCGTATTTCAATTGCACTGGCGGCCATTCTGATCATGATAATAAGCTGGCTGCTCAACGGCTGAACCACACGCCCCGGCTGGTAATTGTCAGAGACAACTTATTTTACGCGAATCAATTGTTAACCGACCGACAGAGATTTCTACAATTAATTTAAACTACTTCCAAATTGCAGTTTCGTTGAATTTAAGAAGGATTTCACCGGTTTGATGTATTATGTTCAGAGATACGCACAATGTCTCAAATTCAAACCTTTACCCGAGTATGGATATGAAAAAAGAAGAGATCAACCGTAAAGATTTTTTTAAAAAAGCTTCACTGTTTGGTATTGCTGCCCTTGGAGGCTCTGCCCTTCTAAAAGCATGCGGCAATGGCGATGATGCACCTCAGGCTGATCAAACGACTGCGGATGACCCCTGCAGCGACTTGTCAGGTCTTTCTCAGGATGAAATTCAGGGTCGTGAAAGTCTCAACTATGTTGCTGAAACCCCGAACCCCAGCGAGCGCTGCGACAACTGTGCTCTTTGGGTTGAGCCGGAGGCAGGAAGCCCCTGCGGCGGGTGTACAATTATGGCCGGTCCGATTCATCCGGGCGGCTGGTGTACAGCTTGGGTAGCAGGCTGATTTTCATACAAACCAACACCTTCTTAAAAGCGTCTTCGGACGCTTTTTTTATGCGTGATATTTTTTTGGGGGCGAAATAAAGCTGCTTAAAAACGAGTAAAAAGTCCCCCTTGCGAAGGAGGATTTAGGGGGATGGCCGAATGCCGGTACTTGAAAACCGAAACGATTATACCGCAGTAATTTACCGGGGCGTATTAAATCGGGAAAATTTGAGACACTTTTGCCGCATGTATCGCATCACTATAGTGAAGCCACACATTTTCGGACAAAAAAACGAAGCCTATGAAGTCTAAAAAGATCGACGACAACACCCTCGAGTTCACTTACAGCAATATTTTTCTGCCTGTGATTTTTTCCCTGATTTTTCTCACAGCAGGTGGATGGATGGTTCAGAAAGGACTATCCGGAGACTGGCAGGGAGGTGGTGACGACACCGTTTTTGCCGCGGTAGGAGCCGTAGTGCTGATAGTAGCTTTGATTTTAATTATTTTCGGACCCATCGTAAACACCTTCCGCTTCGAAAAGAACAGGAACCAAATTTTCCAAAAGAAAAGGCGCACCTTCGGACTAAAAGAACACACGTATTCCCTCGACGAAGTTAACCACATTCTGGTTCGCAAACACATCAGGCGTCGCTCAAACAGCTCCGGTTCACACTCCGCGGGGAAACGCAGGGTTAAAATCACCTACAGTTATCATCTGGTTTTCAACGATCACCGGCAGGTGAAAATGGCCCGGCGCGGTGAGCGTATCGGTTTTATTTCAGGCTCGGTCGTACCCGATGCCGTCGCCGATGTGGCAAACTTCCTGGATGTACCGATAGAGAAACCGGCCGGAATCGGCGAAGTTGTGAATCAGGTAAAGACAGCATTTCAAGGCGTGGTTAGCGCTATCAAAGAGGAAAAATCTAAACAAACTTAAGATAGGGTTGAGTTATCCTGGAACTCAATTTCCGGCAGGGTGTTAATCTTGGAGGGGGAACGTGTTTTCAAATGGCTCTAATAAATCCGGCCTGACAAAAATGGCGTTAGGGTCGCTCC
>PXDL01000309.1 GCA_003566395.1 Balneolia bacterium
AGCGATCTTGGCGGAGGAGCGCTGGTTACCCAAATCCATGATTTCGACAACATTCTTTGGCTTCTCGGGAAACCCAAATCTGTATATGCCGTAGGCGGAAAGCTCTCTTCCCTTGAAATTGATGTCGAAGACAGCGTTCAGTCGTTATTCGCATACCCCGTTGCAAACGGAACCCTTCCCGTTTCGGTAACCCTTGACTATCTGCAGTGGCCTCCGGTAAAACAGATGACTATAACCGGGGATAACGGCAAAATTGTGTGTGATCTCAACACCTTCAACACAACCGTAAGCGATATATCAAATTCTAAAACCGAAACCCATTCCTTCCCGAAATTGCAGCGCAACGACTTGTTTTTAGATGAAATAAAAAACTTTTTGGCCTTTGCAGAGGGCAAAGAAGAACCTGTGGTTGACCTGCATGAGGGTATGGCGAGTCTGGAAATGGCACTGGCCTGCAAAGAGTCGATGCTCAGCGGAAAGCCTGTTGAATTTAACTGGGGAGAAGAGTGAGTACATCACCTGAGAAAGAAGTTCTGGCGCTTATTCCGGCCCGTGGAGGATCCAAATCCGTTCCCCGCAAAAATTTGTTGGAAATGCTGGGTCGCCCGCTTATTGCCTGGAGCATTTATCATGCCCAAAAGTCGGATCATATCACACGGGTGATAGTATCGACAGACGATGAGGAAATAGCGGAAACGGCCCGAAAATACGGTGCTGAAGTACCCTTCATAAGGCCTGATGAATTTGCCCGGGATGAATCTCCGGATATCGATGTGTTTATTCATGCATTGGAGTGGCTCCGGGACCACGAAAGATATTCACCCGAAATGGTAGTTCATCTTCGTCCTACGGGGCCGGCCCGCAGAATTTCATTAATTGATCAGGCTATTTTGAAGATGAAGGAGAATCCGCAGGCCGATTCACTCCGGTCGGTTTCACTGGCATCGCAAACTCCGTTCAAAATGTGGTTTTTCAGGGATCAGTCAAACATGGAGCCGGTAGTAACGCTTCCTGACAATCCGGAATCCCACTCTATGCCCCGGCAGGGTCTTCCGAAAGCGTATTGGCAAAACGGGTATGTGGATATCGTGCGCCCGGCAACTATAATCGAAAAACGGTCGATGGTAGGTACGGCTCCACTGGGATACGTAATACATGAGGAAATCAGGGATGTGGATTACCCTGAAGATTTGCCCCTGGTGGAACAGGCGCTACAGGACATCCTTGATCATCCGGAAGCGAAGCCCGATCAGGGTACGACAGAAGAAAGACATCCGGTTTGACAGCTGAATCAAAGTCTGTTGCGGCGGTCTTTCTGGATCGGGACGGCGTCATAAATTACGAAAAAGAGTATGTGGGCCGGATCGAAGACTTTGATTTTATTCCAGGTGTTCCACAGGCGTTGAAAAAAATTCAGTCGTTAGGCTTTGTACTTTTTATTATTACAAATCAGGCCGGAATCGCTCGCGGATATTACTCTGAAAAAGATTTTGACATCTTAACCCATCACATGCTTGACCGGTTGATGGATTTCGGGGTTGAAGTGAAAAAAGTGTATTACTGTCCGCATCATCCGGTTCATGGCAAAGAAGAATATAAGATTGATTGCACCTGCCGGAAACCCTCGCCGGGCATGATATTGAAAGCGATAGATGAATTTCAGGTAGATATCTCCCGCTCGGTGCTTATCGGTGATAAGCTTTCCGATCTTGAAGCCGGTAAGCAGGCCGGAGTGGGCACCAAAATTCTTGTAAGAAGCGGACATCCGATATCGGCCGAAGCTGAAAACGCAGCCGATATAACGCTAACCGATTTATCTGAGGCCGCCCGCCGGCTTGGTGAAACGGTTCTATTAGAATCCAAATCTTAAATACAGGGGCTGATGAAGTCTGATTCCACTCTATCCAATAGATTCAGCCTGAAAGACAAAGTGATCGTTATCACCGGCGCAGCCGGACTGCTCGGGCAGCAACATGCTGAAGCGGTGGCTTCGGCTGGTGGTATCCCTGTATTGCTGGATCTTAATCTGGAGAGGGCGGAGGAAGCAGCCACGCGTATTGCCGACACCTTTGAAGCCCAAACAGCCGCCTATGCTGTCGATATAACCCGGGAACAAGAAATTGCATCCAACTGTAAGGCTGTAAATGACCGATTTGGTAAAATCGACGGGCTGATCAACAACGCGGCAAATAATCCTAAAATGGAAAAAGACGGCGGACTCGATTTCTCAAGGCTCGAAAACTTTCCACTGGAAACCTGGAATCAGGATGTGGCGGTAGGGCTTACCGGTGCATTTTTGTGTTCAAAACACTATGGAAAGGCCATTGCGGAGAATCCCTCGGGCGGCGTAATACTGAACATTGCATCGGATCTCGGTCTGATCGCTCCGGATCAGCGTATATACAGCAAGGAGGGTCTTCCGGATGATCAGCAGCCCGTAAAACCGGTTACCTATTCCGTTACCAAGGCTGGTCTGATCGGCCTCACACGTTACCTTGCCACTTATTGGCCGGAAAATGTACGGGCTAATGTGCTCTGTCCGGGCGGGGTGGAAAACAATCAACCGGCTGATTTCGTGGTAAAGCTCACGAATCTAATTCCTCAAAAGCGAATGGCCCGCAAGGATGAATATCAGGGGGCGGTAATTTTTCTTCTCAGCGAAAGCAGTGCTTATGTGAACGGTGCCGTGATTCCGATGGAAGGAGGGCGAACCGTTTGGTGATTAGCCCCGGTTTTGATTTGATGAGTTTGATCGGATCGAAAATGTTATTGATTGACTAAGTATCTATCTCATTGTATATAAAAGAAATAGCCAGGAAATTCCTCGATTCATTTCAGTATATCTTGCGCATTCCAGGATATTCACCTAACAAAATGCCGGATTTCATAAAGAAAGGTGCATTTTCATCAGTTGTTGTGTTTAGCGAAAGGTTTGACGGCTTGGGTGGTAGATTAGTTCTTATAATGGATTCGATGATTTTTGCTGAAGTACTTGGTGCAAAGTTCAAATTTTACTGGCCTGAAAATAATAACAGCAGGTTACATAACTTAATTAGTGCTCAAAACCTCTTCGATACAGCCTTTTTATCAAAATATTATATTGACACTGAATCAGTGGTTCAATCTGTAACCATTGGTAGAAATACCCGGCTATCATCTCTTCAGCTTTATAAAATAATTCATGGACAAATAAAGGTTATAAAGATCGAAACTATGTATAACCTTCCGTTTACATCTTTTGGTATGCAAGATGAGCGAAATTATAATAAAGTATTCAACAAAATTAAATTCACTCCAAAAGTTGAAAAGATAAAATCATGGGTCCAAACACATCTGAAAGACTATAAACTTGCTATTCACATAAGAAGAGGGGATATTTCAGATGGTGCAAATCGATTTGGTGGTTTTTATATTGATAAGTTAGTCCCCTTTCCTCTCATAATTGAAACAGTATCGTTGTTTAATGAGGAGAAAGTATTATTTATCGGTTGTGATTATGATAAGAATCTGTTTAGTTTTTCAAATAATGTTTCAAATTCCGAAGATATCTATCCGGACTTTGTACAATCAAAACAGGAACAAGATCTTTTCGATTTTTTCGCATTAACTTCCTGTGAAAATATTCTAGCTGGAGATAGTATTTTTGCTAATACGGCTGCAAAAGTATCCGGAAGCAAGTTGATTAAAGGAGGTGAACTGTACAGCAATACACAAATGAAACAAATATTGCTGACTTTTATTAATCAGTATGAAAATACTGATGTAGAATCTCTTAAGAAAGAGGTCGTGATTACAATTTATTATCTTATTCATAATTTCTATAATGAGTTAAGTTTTCATGAATTAAAACACTTTCTTGAAATATGTAT
>PXDL01000562.1 GCA_003566395.1 Balneolia bacterium
GCTTCGAGACCTTCAGCTATGCTCTTTTTCTACAGTATGAATCCGCTTTTGATCGGGTTTATGCGGCCTGGATTGCCCTCATGCTGCTCACCCTCACCTGCACTATTCTCATATTCGAGTATAAGCTGCTTAAAGGTTTGTCTTTCTACAGAACAGGAACCGGGTCGGGTCGCGGGGTGCGTCAGGTAAGGCTGGGGGGCTGGCGTTGGCCGGCCTATTTGTATGTAGCTGCCGTGGCTCTGGTTTCTATTTTTATTCCCCTCATTACTATTTTATTCTGGATGGCCCAGGGCGTGGACCCGCTTGTTTGGGGTACCCTTGGCAGTTCACTCAGGGGCTCGGTTACGGCATCCGCCCCGGCGGCACTGCTGGCTATCGTTTTTGCTTTGCCGCTGGCCTACATATCTATTCGGTATCCATCCCGCTTTTCCAATATTTTGCAGCGCTTTGCCTATCTGGGTTATGCCACTCCCCCGCTCGCGCTTGCTCTTGCCTTTATTTTTTTCAGCCTGAACGCGATCCCGTTCTTGTATCAGAGCCTGGGACTTCTCGTATTTGCTTATTCACTCCACTTTCTGGCCGAGTCGATGGGACCTGTTCGCAGCGCGCTGTATACCGCTCCACCCCGTATTGAAGAAGCCGCCCGTTCTTTGGGAATGAGCCGCTTCAAGGCATTCTGTACTACAACGCTTCCGCTGCTCAAAGGCGGGATTGTTGCGGGTGCGGCTTTTGTGTTTCTGTCCGCTATGAAAGAGCTACCTATCACCTTTATTCTGGCGCCCATAGGTTTCGATACACTTGCCGTAAATGTGTGGAGCTTTTCGGCCGAAGCAATGTTTGCGGAAGCCGCGCCGTTTGCACTTTGCATCCTATTTTTCTCTATTTTATTTGTTTATCTCTTATTTGCCAGAGAATGGAAAAAAGCATGAGCTGTTTACTCCGGGCTACCAATCTTACCAAGCGTTTTTCTCCTCAGGACCCGCCTGTTGTGGACAAGGTCTCTTTCACCGTTGAGCATGAAGAAATATTTGCGATTCTGGGGCCGAGCGGATGCGGTAAGACCACAACGCTCCGCATGATTGCCGGTTTCGAGCGTACCGATGAAGGCTCTGTTCAGCTCAACGGCCAAACGCTGGAATGCCCCTATACGCACATTCCGCCGGAGAAGCGGGGCGTTGGTTTTGTATTTCAGGATTACGCCCTGTTTCCGCACCTAAATGTGCTGGAAAATGTGAAATTCGGACTTGGAGGTCTGCCCAAAAGCCAACGGCATTACCGGGCTCTCGAAATTCTCGAACTTATAGGGATGAAGGCCTATCACAGCCGGAAGCCTCAGGAGCTTTCCGGCGGACAGCAGCAGCGTGTGGCTCTGGCCCGCGCATTGGCGCCTAAACCTGAAATGATCCTGATGGATGAACCGTTTTCCAACCTTGATGCCGTCCTGAGGCAGTCAACGCGCAACGAGGTTCGAAGGGTGCTGAAAGAGGCCCGCATGAGTGCCGTTCTGGTAACCCACGATCAGGAGGAAGCCCTTTCGGTGGCCGACAGAATCGGCGTGATGGAAAACGGAAGGCTTGTTCAAACCGGCACCCCTGAAGAAGTCTATTACCGGCCTAAAACCCGGTTTGTGGCACAATTCCTTGGAAAAACCAATGTACTTTCGGCTCAGGCTTCCGGTCTTGAAGCACGCTCCGAACTGGGCACGCTAATGATCGACAAACCCGCACGTGGCGATATCATGATTTCCATTCGCCCGGAACACCTCACTCTTGAACAAAGCACGCCCGCGAATAGCAGCGGCATGTGCGGCCGGGTGGAGCGGCGTGAATTCAAAGGACACGATATCACCTATCACGTTCTTCTCGAAAAGGGCAGCTGTATCGTACATACCGATAACCGTATGCCGTTCGGGGTAGGAGATCAGGTTGTTATCCGGCCTCTTGAGCCCGCGGTGGTGCTCGATGAAGACGCCCGACTTCCGGTGCAGGGATCCTTCAGCCGGGACTAATTTGCCTTTGATTGCTTCCCATGGAAACTGAAAAAGCATCCCGAATCCCGAACAAACCAGTTTGCCCGCTTACCGGCTCCCGTGATGTTATCCATCTTTATGACGCCGTGGACCATGCATGCAGCCGGGAAGTTTTTGGAATCTGGAAAGATCGCTCTTCAGGAATTTTATTTACACATCCCGCTCCGGATAAAAGCGAAATCGGCCGCTATTATGAGATGGAGAACTACCTCTCTCACGACTCCGAACAACCCGGATTTACGGCCTCTGTGTATGGAACGATCAGACGAATCATGCTTGGGAAGAAGTGGCGGATGCTTCGCCCTTTTCCGGATACCGGATCTGAAGCGGTGAAGCTGCTGGATATTGGCTGCGGTACTGGAGAGTTTATGAAATACGGCATCAAAACCAGGCCCGCCCTGATCGCACATGGAGTTGAGCCTTCAGAAGCCGCATCACAAAAAGCCCGAAAGCTGTCTGACAAAATCCGGGTGTTCCCCGATATCCACTCGATTCCTGAAAAGACGAGCTACCATTTGATTACAGCATGGCATGCACTGGAACATATACACGAGTTGAAGGAGTTGATGCATACCGCTGCAGACAGGCTGCACAACAACGGTCTTTTTTGTGTAGCCCTGCCGAATCATACAAGCTGGGATGCACGCCATTACGGCCCGGACTGGGCTGCCTATGACGTACCCCGACATCTCTGGCACTTTTCACCCGAAGCATTCACAGATTTTGCAGCCACCTTCGGGTTCAGGCTTCAGAAAACCTTCCGGCTGCCGTTCGATCCTTTTTATGTCTGCTTGCTAAGCGAACGGGCCGGAAACTCCGGACTGATTCGGCTTGTTAAAGCTGGAGTAAAGGCAAGCGTGTCCACAGCAGTTTCGTTAATGCAGCGCAATCGCAGCAGTTCTCTGGTGTACATTCTTAGGAAGCAATCATAATGGATTTTAGATTGGTAGCGAAAATCTGCCTCCAATCCCTCGTTCCTGATGAATCAAAAATAACCTGACGATGTTTAATCCGGTTGACACAGCTGCATCGGCGAACTCATCACGGATACAAAAATTGCGTGTTTAGCGTTGGATATAAAGCCAACCAACCGATACCTTGTGATGAAAATTTCACATCTGTTGATGCTGTACGAACGGTTTCTAATTTCGCTATTTTATTCAGATATGTATAAATCCACTTCCTATACCGAAACAACCCATGATATTAGGGTTATTGTGAAGCCCACGTTTATGGAAAGCGAATCCGATATTATCGGAAGCAAGTACGTGTTTGTGTACTTCATCACTATAGAAAATCTTGCGGATCAGCCCGTTAAGCTCCTTAGGCGGCATTGGGAAATTGAAGATTCTGCCGGCGAATCCTACGAGATTGACGGCGACGGGGTCATCGGCCGGCAACCGGTTATAGAGCCGGGCAAAAAGCACAGGTATAACAGCTACTGCGTGCTGAAGTCGATGGCCGGAAGCATGCAGGGGTTTTATGAAATGCAAAAATCCGGCGACGGAGTAATCCGTGTGGTTATTCCGAAATTTCTTCTGCGATCCCACCTGTTGAACTAAAATTTGCTCAGCTTTCCAGCAGCGCCTCTACACTTGCTGTTATTTCGGTACTCTCGGGGCGAACGTCAGACCGGAACCTGCGAATTAAGTTGCCTTCCCGGTCGATCAGAAATTTTTCAAAATTCCAGCGTATATCTCCTGTAAAATCCGCATTTTCTGCTTTCGTCAAGTCTTCAAAAAGCGGGTGCTGATTCTCTCCTTTCACAGATATCCGGCTGAACATCGGAAAACTGACTCCGTAGTTTCGTTCACAAAA
>PXDL01000232.1 GCA_003566395.1 Balneolia bacterium
ATCGGTACTGTTCTTTCCTATGCCAATTTCGAGGTTTACCGAAGGAACAAAGAGCTTCTGATCAGCCGGGGGCTCTTCGAGAAAAAAGAGATTACCATCCCCTACAGCCGCATACAGGCGGTTCGGATTCAGGAAGGCATACTTCGCCAGCCTCTCGGCTACTGCTCGCTTTATGTTGACAGCGCCGGATATGGAGAACAAAGCGGACAGTCAACTACGCTTTTTCCACTTATTAAGAGAAGCCGGGCTGAAGAATTTATCCGAATGATGGTACCCGAGTATAGTCGTGAAATCAGCACTATAACACCGCCGGGGCGGGCACTGCGACGGTATATTATCCGGACGCTGATTCCGTCCGGCGTACTTATCGGGCTGTTGTACTGGCTGTTTTCGTTCGGCCACTGGCCGTTGCTTCTCTTGCCAGCCGCAACAGGGCTTGGCTATCTCAGGTTCCGCGCAGCCGCTGCCGGAAATGATGCCGATACCATAACCGTCCGGTACCGCAATCTGGCCAAAACAACCGCCTTCGTTAAACGCTACCGCATTCAGTCGGCTACCGGCTGGGACAACTGGTTTCAGAGGCGAAGAGGACTTAAAAGCCTGACCATCAACATAGCTTCTTCAGATACCGGTGCATCCTTTAGTGCGCTGGATTTTGAAGCGCCGAAAGTTCTGGATTTTGTGGAATGGGTGGAACCCGGATTCCTCAGCAAGCAAAAGCAGAAAGAGGAAACAGATGCGTCCGGTGAAGATGAAGATCAGGACCGGGATCAAAGCAGCGCGGCCGAACGACTGATCGATCCCGGATTCTGATTTTTACGTTTTCAGAAATCGCGGGTGGAAACTGTTTGTCCGGATTCAAACCGGTCTTCGTTTAGCACGATTTTCATCATCGCGGCTACTTCTTTCGTGCTGTTGAGCGCGCCCTGTTCAAAGGCATCGATAAAACTTTGTACGTGTTTGAAGTCTTCCGGGCTTTGCTCTCTGATTTCATCCTGCATACGGGTATCGGTTCGCCCCGGATTAAATCCGAAAACACGGATTCTTCCCTCCTGTTCCGTTTGGATACAAGCCGTGATCATATCGAGGCCCGCCTTCGTGCTGCAATAATGGCTCCATCCGTAATACGGATTTCGGGAAGCCCCGCTCGACACATTCAGAATGGTGAGTTCACCGTCAAAGTCCGATGTTCTTTTTATGAACTCGTGGCATAATAGTCCTGGGGCTACGAAATTCACCTCCAGGTTTTTGCGATAGGTTTCCGTGTCGTGCTTTCCCATCGGCCCGATCGGCTCAAGCATACCTGCGTTGTTAACCAGCGCGATGGAGCCTGCATCACCCTGAGAAATATTTGAGAAAATCTCTTCGGTAAGCACAGTGATGGCGTCGGTTCGGGTGAGATCAAACGAATAGGTAAAAACATGTGCGCCCCTTTTGGAAAGCTGCTGCATGAGTTCGGAAAGATCGCCCCGTGCTGTAAGGTGGAGGGTTACATCATGCTCGGCAAGATCGCGGGCAAGCGCCTCGCCTATTCCTCTTGAAGCTCCTGTTATAATATAATGTCTCATGGTGTTTAATTTGAGTGTGAATAATCATCTGCAATGTAGGGCTATCCTAAATAAGTGTAACTATTACATATTCCGGACTTTATGATGCCGGCAACAGCTTCAGCTCAATTGTGCGTTTGTCATTTTCGCCAAGCTGACTGAACGGCCTGTTTGCGGTGTGAAGCCAGGCTGTACAGGGCCAGGTAAACGTGTCATCGCGGAACGGCCAGGGATCAAGAATAAAGGTCTCGCGTTCACCTTTAACTTTTTCCATTGTGAAAGATGTCTCTGCCGCCGCCGGTGGCGGTCCGAACGGATTTTCCCGCTCGTGCCCCATGCACATGCGCAGGCTGAGGTAATCAATAAACAGAACAAAACGATTCATCTCCCGCAAATCGTGGCTTGTGAGCATACCCCGATAAGATGAGTGATTAAGCAGGGCCTGCTCGATTTTTGCATCGGCCGCCTCCATACTCGTTTTGAATTCATCCAGCTTATTCCGCAGCCCGGCAGAAAGCCCGGCTGCATCATCCTTTCCTGCCAGCGCCATATTGTGGCGAAGCACCAGCAAACCGGTCAGGGGATTCAGAGTTACGGCATCATTAAATCCACTTTCCCATATACCGAGGTGAGCTTCCTTCGGCATGGCAAGAAAATCGCAGGGATGTCCGGTATCCGGATCAAGTTTCGGGTTTCCCTCCCAGTCTATCCAGCCGATATCATGTGCGAGGGCCGCCCGCGCCGTAGTTTGGAACGGTCCGGAGACCGGAAATTTTTGTATGTCCCATGCATCGGCTAATGCTCCTGTCATTATACTGTGATGCAGTTGTGTGATGCATAAAGCCTGAGCTGAATCCAGCTTTCTGATAATCATAAATTTGGTCGAAGCTGACTTACTTTTACGACTGATTCTTCAGGGCGCCTTGTACTTAGTCGTTTAAAAAATACTATCAAAAATGAAGGTCGAAATGTTGCTGCGCAAAATTTATATACGCTTCTGAATAATTGCGTCCGGTTACAATATAACCCTCATTGTGATCTCCTGAAAGCTCAAGCCACTGTTTAGGGCCGGGAACCGCATCATAAATAGCCTGACCCATAGAGTAAGGAATCAGCGTGTCTTCCCGGCTGTGAGCCACCAGGACTGCGCCTTCATACGCTTTCACAAACTCCAGTGTGGGTAACTTGATGCGCGCCAAAAGCCCGACCGGATAGATGGGATACGTTTGTCTTGCTATATCAGGCACCGATGTAAACGTAGATTCGACCGCCACAGCCTTTGCCCCGCGATGAAGGGCGATGTAAGCGGCGATTGGCCCGCCAAGAGAGCGGCCTACCGGCAGAATCATTTCGGGATCTGCGCCGACCTCATCCACCAGAAAATCCCATGCAGCAAGGCCGTCTTTCAAAATATTCGTTTCATTGGGCCGTCCTTCACTTTTACCGTATCCCTGATAATCAAAAATAAACACGTTGAACCCCGCCGCGTGATAGGTCTGCATAAGCGAAACGCGGCCGGAAATATTTCCGGCATTACCGTGGCAGAAAAGAATGGTTACGGCCTCGTTCAGATCGGCCTCCGGGTTTGCCGGGATGAACCACCCGTGAAGGCTCCGTCCGTTTTCACTCTCAAACCAGACCTCCTCATAACTCATGCCCGTCTGTGCAGGGGTTGCAATCATTGCGGATGAAGGCAAAAAAACGAGCCGCTCCTGAAATAAGAAAAGCAGCAGGCCGAGCAGTACGTAAAGAACGGCTACGGTGGCAAGAACGGTCAGAATGGATTGCAAAGGTGTTTTTTTGGACATAATTGGATTCTGAGAAGGTATCACCCCGCGGCTAATGCGTCAACTTTGTTTTTAAGGCAGGTTGAAGCCGCAGTCTTCAAGGAACCGGTTCACGGTTTGGCGTGCACTTTTCCCGGGGCGAATGAGCTTTGTGCCCCCTCCTTCGGTGAGCAGAACTTCTGCAGGAAGCGCTCGCCGGTTATACTGAGAAGCCATCGTCATGCCGTACGCACCGGCATCGCATATGGCCAGTACGTCGTTCATTTTGGCCTCGGGCATCATTCTGTCAAAAGCCAGAATATCACCGCTTTCACAGATATTTCCGGAAACAGTATAGAGCCTGTCCCCTGCTTCGTTGAAGCTGTTGAGATTTACCACCCGGTGCCAGGCATCGTAAATGATCGGCCGCATAAGGTGATGCATTCCGGTATCGGTTCCCAGATACGTAGTTTCTATCTGGTCTTTGATGGTTTGAACCCGGGTGAGCAGATAACCGGCCTGAGCCACAAACCACCGGCCAGGCTCAAAGTAATAACGAAAGTCTTCGGGGCGGCGCTCAAGGTCTTTATGCAGCATTGGCGAGGCCAGCTCTGCGAAGCGCTTCATATCAAATGCATTATCGGAATCGCGGTAGGGTGTGGGCATACCACCTCCGAAATTGATAAACTCCAGGTCGGGAAACTCCCGGGAGAGTTCGAGCAACACTTTCATAGCCGCAATCAGGTTTTCCGGATCTTTGATGCCGCTGCCTATATGTGCATGGATGCCGTTAATACGCTTTCCGTAAGTTTTGGCCAGCGCCACCGCTTCACCGATTAGTCCTATCCGGATGCCGAATTTACTCTCCGGGTCGCCCGTGTTTACTTTTGCATGATGTCCGTCCCCGATGGCGGGGTTGATGCGAATACAGCACGTCTTTGATTCAGGATGCTGGAAGAATCGCTCCAGCCGTTTAATTGAACCGATATTTAATATCACACCTTCCTGAATGGCAGCATCCATCTCTGCATCCGACATGCTGTTTTCGGTGTAAAATATCTCCGTCGGGTTTGTGGTAAAGGATTTGCTGAGCAACACTTCTTCATAGCTAACAGTATCGAAACCGATGCCTTCAGATCGGATGAGCTGCATAATAAACGGATTGTCATTGGCTTTTATAGCGTAGAGCCAGTTTACAGGAAGCCCGTTAAATAAGCGAATTACAGCCCGGCACTGCGCTTTTATGCGGGCTTCATTATAAACATACAACGGGGTGCCGAATTCAGACGCTGCATCGAGCAGCCTTGCGGCGGAAAGAGTGTAGTCTTCAGACAAAATGGTAAAGTTGGATTCAGTTTAAAGTTGAAAAATGCTTAAGATACGCCCATATTTTATTGCTGAGAAGCCTTTTTACAACTTACTACGATAGTAACCGGCCCCGGCGGCCTCTAAAGCCGTATTTTTGACATTTACGAACCCGGATATTTTTCCAGTTTTTTTCCGCTGATTTCTTCATGGGCAAAATTTTTGCTACCGCCGTTATCATTCTTCTTGTTGCCGGCGGACTTGTCTTTCTGTTAATTCGCCTGACTTTGTTCACCGATTTGCCCGGTGAACGCGGAGCACTTTCCGTGGAAGGCCTTCGCGCTACTGTGACCGTTGAGCGCCTTGAAAGCGGACACAGCAGACTCAGTGCACAGCATGAAGACGACCTTTGGTTCGGCCTCGGTTTTGTGCATGCCAGGGATCGCCTCTGGCAGCTACAGCGGTATAAATGGGCCGCCGACCATGTTTACAGCGCACATTTCGGGGATGTATTTCTTCCGGCCGACCGGTTAAGCGCCCTGCTTACATCACAAAAAGACAGCGTTTCCAACACGTATCCGGAGCAATTCCGGCGCTACGCCGACGGCATCAATGCTTTCATAAGCCGAACGGGATCGACTTATCCGGTTCAGTTCAGCATTACCCGTTCACAACCCGAGAAGTGGTCGGCTGAAGATGTACAGAAGATCCTGCTCCTTCAATACTGGTTGTTAGACACGGGGTGGCAGCAGCCTCTGGCAAACGTCATCGCGGCAAACTATCTGCCTGAAGGTCTGTTACCCTTCATTTTTGATGAAGAAACCCTGTCTGTAATCCGTGCGATACCTGCATCGCCCGACATGGAAACAGCTTTTTTGGAGCTGCTTCAGGCCGACGCCCTGCTGCGTGATTTACTTCATGCCCCGCGCGGACTTCCACCGGTTCGCACCCTGGTTTCTGAAAACGGTCAGGCACTGATCAGTTTTCAATCCGCTGCAGCTTCGCCGGGATTTTGGTACGACATCACCCTGAATACGGAAAACAGTGATGTAGTGCACGCCTTCACCCTGCCCGGAACGCCCGTGCTCTGGGCAGGGGCCTCCTCCGGCTCTGCCTGGATTTCGGAAATTGATTCCGACCCCGGCGGTTTTATGATTCCGGCTGAGGCAGCAGCTGAACCCGATCAGTTTTCAGCATTAATACGAGCGCAAGACGGCTCCGAGCAGCGCTACACCGGAGCCAGGTTTGACTCATTCTTTCGCATGGGAACAGACGAGACGTATCCGTTTTTCAGACAGAACCTTCCGGATGCTGAACAACTTACGCATACCGGCAGCGAAATCGCAGGGGGACACCTCGCACGACACACCTTCGATCCTCCTTTTCGCTCAGCCTTTGAAGAAAGTGCTTTCCCGTCCGGCTCAGAATTCCACAGCGAACTCAATCTGTCTGCACTGCTTTTGTCAGATGAAGGTGATGCCCGCCACCTCATCAACACCCAACGGCTGGAGCAAGCCCAAAAACTGACAGATATTTTAAACCGGTTTGCCCCCGTGGAGGATTTCCGGACCATACTGGAGTATTTATCGAACTGGAACGGAAACTACAGCCGTTATTCGGTTTCGGCTTCTCTGTTAGAAATGAACATGATCGGTATTTCCGAGAACACACTACTGAATTACCTGCCGGGAAACAGGTTCAACGAGCTTCAGCGCCTTGGACTTATTGATTACCGGATAGGCGCAAAGCTTATTGAATCGCACCATCAGATTCGCAGCAGAGACACGGGCAACTCTCCGGTTAGCGATGAGTTTTTCGGGCGGCGTATGCGAGAAGCCGTATCATCTTTGCGCTCCATGACCGGTGAAGAGCCTTTTACCTGGCGCTGGGGGTCGATCAACAGCCTTGTTTTCACCGATCCGTTTCTTTGCAACGGAACTTTTTTGTTTGAAGCTCCGTCCAGGCAAGCTTGCCGCCGCATAGGCACAGGCGGCAGGTTTCCGATTCAGGGACAAAAAGATTTGGCAGCAAGCTCTTTTCTTCAGTTTTATGACGGTCAAATTCGGCCGGTCGCCTTTACATCCGGCTATCTTTTTATAGATGAGGACGGAGGCACAACTTCCAGGCTTCTGCCGGGCTACACAACGGATCCTTTTTCCCCCTTTTATCACCAGCAGGTTAAACCCGAGCAGGAACGATCTGTGATGCTCACCCTGCCGGATACAAATCCCGCTTCCCGATTCATTCTAAACCCGCGGTAACCGCCATGAAACGAATACTCGGCATAGATGCAGGCGGGACGTCATCCGAACTCTGTTATTTCACCAACAACGAAGTTATACGCTTAAAAAACGGTCCGGCCTGTGTTTTTCAGAAGCATGAGGGAGAGCAGAACCTGGAACACCTGTGCTCACATATACGGACCGAGTTGGGCCGAAATTCTTTAGATGATCCCGACCGGATACGGGCCTCCGTCGCAGGATGCGCCTCAGACATTCATGCTGCGCGGGCAAAGGCGGAACTCAGCCGTAACTTCCCCGAAGCCCGGATCGAGGTTTTTTCTGATGTTGCCGCAGCGTTTATGGCGGGACACGGCAACCGAAGCGACGGGGCGATGGTCTTAATCTGCGGAACCGGCTCTGTCCTTGCATACGCTTTCGGAGGAAAACTGCATGTCTTGGGAGGTTATGGTCCCGCCGTGGATGAGTATGGCTCGGCACGGCTCATTACCCGTCAGGCGTTGACGCTTGCGGCCGGGCTTATCGACCGTAATCAATCTGACGATCTTCTGTTGAGCAGGACACGTTCGGCCGGACTAAATTGCAGTAGCCGGAACAGCTTTCTGGATTCATTGTATAAGCAGGAGGAGCCGTTTCACAAACTGATAGCCCCGATTGTGCTTGATTTGGCTGCATCCGGCCATGTAGGCTGTCTGGAAATTGTATCGCATCATACCAAAGAGCTTGCAGCCGTTGTTGGGTATGCCGCGGGAAACATGCAACCGGACGCTGTGCTGGCTCTTCACGGCGGGCTTTTCCGGCATCCTTTTTTCAAAGAAACCTTAACAGCCAAAGTTGCAAAGCAAAATCCTGATGTGTATATATTAACAGAACTCCCGGATGTAGCACACGCGCTGTGCACGCAGCAGAAATCTGTTCCGCTTCCGTTTTACTCCCAATCCTGAACCTTTCAAACTCACCGCAGATACGCGCTACATGAATTACAAAACCGCACTTGGCAGTGCTATCGTATTCACAGGAATACTCTCTCTTTTTATCCTTTCCGGCTTCCAGTTCAGGGAGAATACGCCGGATGCACAGTCCGAAATACTTGCGCAGGCCGAAAACATTCTTGACGGGATGACGCTTCGCGAAAAAATTGCGCAATTATTCATCATACGGGCAAACGGCTCCTATTATGCCGATGATGATAACGAGTTTCTTCATCTCTCCCGCATGGTTGAGGAATATCAGGTCGGGGGCATCATTTTTTTTCGGGGAGATGTGTACAATCAGGCCATGCTTCACAACAGATTGCAGGAGCGCGCCAACATTCCGCTTTGGATTAGTCAGGACATGGAGTTCGGCGCAGCTATGAGAATCAGCGGAACCACGCGCATCACTCCGGCGATGGGAATTGCAGCTACCGGCAATCCACAGTGGGCATTTGAGAAAGGACGCATAACAGCTCAGGAGGCTCGCGCAATCGGGGTTCACCAGATATATGCGCCCGTTGTGGACGTCAACAACAACCCCGACAACCCGGTGATTAACGTTCGCTCATTTTCCGAAGACCCAGAAACCGTAGGTATTTATGCCACGCAGTTTATAAAAGGGGTCCAAAGTCAGGGACTCATCGCCACAGCCAAGCATTTTCCGGGCCACGGCGACACAAACATTGATTCTCACACTGCGCTGCCGGTTATACGGCACAGCTGGGATCGTCTTAACAGCATTGAACTGATGCCCTTTCGCAGCGTTATTGATGCGGGTGTTCAGAGCATCATGAGCGCTCACATAACCTTTCCGGCCATTGCGGACGACCCGTCCCATCCGGCCACCCTCGACGGCCGGCTGCTGAATGCCGTCCTCCGCGACAGCCTCGGGTTCGACGGCATGGTTGTAACCGACGGGCTTGAAATGCAGGGGATTGCCGGCTTTTATTCACCGGGCGAAGCAGCCGTAATGGCACTTCACGCCGGTGCCGACCTGATGCTGCTTTCTCCGGACGAGCTTACTGCCATTCATGAAGTTGAACGGGCCGTGTCAAGGGGCGACATCACCGAAGAGCGAATTGAAGCCTCGGTGCTTAAACTGCTAAGCTGGAAAATCGATCACGGGCTTTTCCGTAATGCACAGGCCAATGTGAACCGAATTTCCCGTTTGGTTCATACGCGGGAGAGCCGGTTGACAGCCGATCAGATTGCCAGAGAGTCTATAACCCTTGTTAGAAACAACAATGACATTTTACCCATCCGACCCGAACGGTTTCCCAAAGTTACCGTTATCGCCATAGCCAACAGCGAAAGCGGAGCGGTAGGCTCAGGATTTCAAAGCCGGCTGAACGCCTATCACCCTGACATTTCGTTTCATCTTTATGACGACCGCACATCTTCAGAGGATCTTGATAAGGCCATAGCTTCGGCCCGGGGTTCCAACCTTGTAATTGTGGGTTCTTTTCTACCCCTCACAACCGGACAGCCCATTACGTTTCGCAGGGAACAGCGTCAGTTTGTTGAGCGCATCAACCGCTTGAACAAACCCACGGTGATGGTCTCTTTTTCGAGTCCGTACATCCTCAACGAGCTGCCTGATGCCGATGTACACATGCTTGCATGGACTTCTCTGGGCAGCCACTCCTCAGCCGCAGCCGCTGCGCTCTTCGGGGCATCCGAGATCAACGGACGCCTTCCCGTGGCCATACCGGGGCTATATGAACGGGGCGACGGTTATCATATACCCAAATCCGCCCTTCGCGAAGATCACCCAGAAGTTGCAGGGTTATCTTCCGAGCAGCTGTATGAAATTAACCGCATTATGCAATCAGCGATTGAGGACTCGGTATTTCCCGGCGGCATTGTGGCTGTGGTTAAAGACGGCATTCTGGCCTACCGTCAGGCTTTCGGTTACCACGACTACCGCAAGCGCAGACAAGTGAGAACCAACGATATTTACGATATCGCCTCGCTAACCAAACCGGTTGCCACCACCGCCGCGGTAATGATGCTCTATGATGAAGGCAAGCTCTCGCTCGACACGCCTGTCTCAACATTTTTCGGGGCTTATTCCGAAGGTGAGAAAGCTCAAATTACCATCGAACACCTTCTGAATCACACCTCCGGCTTACCGGCCTTCAGAACCTACGTTGACCGGTTTCGTACGCAAGAGTCCATTTTAGCCGCAATTCTTGAAGAGCCGCTTATAAATTCGCCGGGAGAGAAACTGGTGTACAGCGATCTCGGCTTCATCTTACTTGCAGAAATTGTGGCCCGCGTTTCGGGTCAGTCCTTCGACAGTTATCTGAACCGTACGCTTTACTATCCGATGGGCATGACCGATACACTTTTCCGGCCCCGGCGCCGCGGCCGGTGGACCCTGAACCGGATCCCTCCTACGGAAATCGATACCGTGTACAGAAATACCACTATTCAAGGTGAAGTGCATGATGAACGGGCATACTTCATGGGTGGCATTGCCGGACACGCCGGGTTATTTTCTACAGCTGACGACCTGAGCCGGTTTGCCCAACTACTGCTCCAGCAAGGAGTTTACCACAACAAGCAGTATCTTCAGGCTGAAACGGTTCAGAAGTTTACCCGGAGGGATGACGACCGCATGGGACGGGCTCTCGGCTTCGATCTGAAAAGCCTTGAAGGATTTACAACAGCCGGCTCACTCAGCAGCGCCTCCACCTATGGCCATCTCGGTTTTACCGGTTCCAGCTTCTGGACCGACCCGGAACGAAATCTCTCTGTGATATTATTAACCAACCGAACGTATCCACATCGCAAAACCTCGGCAGGCATCAATCAGGTTCGGAGTAAAGTTATGGATGCGGTGATTGAGGCAATTCAGGATTAACCAGGCAATAGATGAATTTTTCAGAACTTGCAGCTCGCAGTTATGTACCGTATTCCGGGCTGAAACAAGTCTGCATTGTACGCGGGCGAAGCGGAACTATCTACGGAGGAGTACGGATTGAAAATCTCTCTTATCCGCTAAGTATTTCCCGTTTTCAGTCGGCCCTCTTCAACTGTCTTGCTGCCGGAGACAGCCCCGAAGCCATCATCCTCCCCGACAACCCTTCGCACAATGAACTCCATGAATACTGGACGAAGGAGTACGGATGCGAAATAGAAACCGACCCGGGAACAGAGTTCACCCTCTACAATCCGCTTATTTCCGGCCTTAATAATGAAGCCGATATTCTCAAAAAACTTCGCGAGCTGTGCGACTCCGCCGTAACCCCGAATTCTGATTTCCAGGTAAGCGCCCTGCTTGAAACCTCCGAAGGCCTGATACCGGGAGTGAATGTGGAATGCTCAAGCTGGGAGCTCGGTCTCTGCGCCGAACGTGTAGCTATAAGCCGCGCTTTCTCTTCGGGATGTACCGATTTTGGTGATATGTATGTCTCGGCCCCAAAAAGTGAGTATGTGAGTCCGTGCGGGGGGTGCCGGCAGGTTTTATTTGAACATTTGCCCAACAGCCGCATCATACTTGACCAGAACGATAACCGGCGGATGTCGGTTAAAACCACGCAGCTTTTACCCTACCATTTCGGGGGCGAGGTGCTTCGCAAAAGCAATTCATAACCATTCCCAAAGCATTTTTTCAGCGCATTTATGCGGTATTTATTTATTCTCGATTACCATCATCTCGACAACGGCGGATTCTTAAAACTGGTTTCCAAGAGAATCGGAGAGCTTTCTCTCGACCATTTCATGATTATTCACGGCGACAGCGCCTATACCGACCGGATTATCCAGACCGGTATGATGCGTGAGGACGCCGTAGTCCGGTCCGTTAAAGAACTCAATCACCGGCTGACCGCTCTTTTCGCAGACGAAGGGGTCCCCTTAATCGCACTCAATGCGTATCAGCGAGGCACCATAAGCCGGGATGATGACGGGAACTGGCAGGTTGATGCAGCTTATTTGAAGCACCTCGGCACGCAAACCAACATCTTGTTATCCAACCTAACCAAACCGGAAAAAGGCGAACTCAAGCCGATGCCGCTTTCCAAATTCACGGACCTGCTCCATCAAAACCTGCAATTCGACCATATAATCGCCTTCGATTCCACCGAATCACACGATGAAATTTTCGTAAATAATAACCCCTTGAATGATAACCGACAGCCGGTACTTCCGGACGAAATAAAAGGGGCTTCCGCACCTGTTAAAGCAATGCGTATCAGCGATTTAAATAAAACTGATATTTTCAAAGATTAGCTCACTCAATGGGGAGCACGAGCACCTCAGGCGGAAGGCCCTTTTCGATTTTTTTTCATCCATACATCGAAAAAGCGCATTCAGTGCTTGATTCGTGCATTCCATATAATTAGATTCACTTGTCGTTTCATAATCTAACAACATACATCAACAACGAATAAACGGAGAAACACATGAGTCGTTTTCACGAAGTAAAAACTCTGGTAGATTCTTTAGAGGAGGACATGGAAAAATTCTATGCCAAGGGTAATAAAACCGCCGGAACACGTGCGAGAAAAACTCTGCAGGACTTGAAGAAATTATCGCAGGAAATTCGCATCGATATTCAGGAAAATAAAAACGAAGACTGATATTTAATCTGGCTATTTTTTCTTAGAAGCCACATGTTTCATGTGGCTTTTTTTTTGGTTTATATTCACCAACACACCTCTCCGTTTGCCTGAAAACTCCGGAGAGTTTGCATCCCGGTGTCAAAACCCGACTTTACGTTTTACAGTTACCGAACCAAATACATTATGAAGCTTCCCAGCAGTCTGCATCACTTCGGATTCATTTTCCTTCTTGCCGCGCTTTTAGTTTCGGTTTCATCATGTAGTTCTGAGCAGCCGGACGATGACCTCACGCTGGCTGTTTTATCCACGGCCGACCTGCACGGACATGTTTTTCCATGGGACTATTATGCTGATGCACCCGATGAAGCCCACAGCCTGCTCAAGGCCCTTACGCTGGCCGATTCCCTTTCTCAGCACTACGAACACACCCTCAGGCTTGATACCGGCGACTGGCTTCAAGGCAATCCGTTTGCTGAATTTTACGCCCGTGTGGATACAAGCGGGCGCTATCCGCTGCTTCAAGCGCTCGAGTGGGCCGGCTTCGATGCCATAGTTGTTGGGAATCATGAATTTAATTTCGGCATTCCGCATCTCCGCTATCGCATAGAACAAACCGACGTGGATTTTCTCGCAGCCAATGTAGTATCCGAAGAAACCGGAGAACCGGCATTTAAACCCTATATCATTCGTGAGTACGACGAGTTCAAAATCGGGGTACTCGGACTTACCACACCGGGTTCTGCGATATGGGACCGGCCCCGTGTGGAGGGACGGCTCCGTTTTGAAGACGGCCTCGCTACGGCTGAAACGTATGTGGCCGAACTTCAGGCTCAGGATGTGGATGTCATCATCCTTGCCCTTCATACCGGCTTTGAAGGTTCATCCAGCTACACCTCCGATGCCGTAGGTCCGGAGAATTTCGGTAAAATGATTGCCGACACTGTGCCGGGCATCCACGCCATGATTCTGTCCCATACACACCGCGTGATTGAGGACCTGACTTACACTTCAGCCGCGAATCCGCAGGGTGTTGCCGTTATACAACCAGGGCGCTGGGCTTCGCATTTGGGCTATACAGAGCTGGGGTTCAGACGCACTGAGAACGGCACGGAAGTCCGGATTGGAACCAACCGGGCGCTTCCTGTCGAGCATGCCTCTCCTCACCGTGAATACACCGAACGGCTGCAGGATGAACATGAGCGGGTCCGCACCCATTTTACCGAATCTATCGCCACCACGGATTCGGTTTGGGAGAGCTCTGATGCCCGCTACCGCGACCGTGCCATCACCGATCTGATTCAGTATGTGCAGATGCAAGCCACCGGGGCCGATCTCTCATCCTCGGCCATTTTTAATACCGATGCACGCTTTGAAGACGGAGTGATCACCAGAGGCAGCCTTGCGCGCTTGTACCCTTACGAAAATACGCTGTACCATATTCGTATAAGCGGGCGTCAGCTTAAGGACTATCTGGAGTTTTCGGCCCGCTATTACGAAGAATCAACCGGAACCGATCTTGATCATCCGGTTCCGTCAGGTGTTACGCCGGGGTATAATTTTGATGTCGTTTACGGAGCCGAATACACCATCGACCTAACCCGGCCCGTAGGTGAACGCATTCAGGGGCTCACGTTTGAAGGACAGCCGGTTCAGGATGATGACAGCTTCACCCTTGCCCTGAATTCCTACCGCGCAGTAGGAGGCGGCGACTACGACATGATAGCCGATGCTGAAGTAATCGAGGTTATTGATATATCCGTCCGCCTGCTGATTGAGGACTTTATTTCTCAAAAGGGGCACATCAACCCCGAGGATGTAGCCCGAACGTACTGGCAGATAAACTGGTGAATGCAGCCTGTCTGTGAAAGGCCCGGCAAGGCAGCTTTTCGGGCACTTCCGGTTTATTCAGGTTCCGGACAGTATTCAACCGACATGATTTTAATACCGTATTTCTAAAAATCCCATGCAACTTGACCTCACTACTCCGGCTCTGCTGTTTCCGGCTATTTCGTTACTGCTGCTGGCCTATACCAACCGCTTTCTCACCATTTCCGGACTTATCCGCGGATTGCACAAGAATTACACAGAATCGCCGAGCGACGTCATTTATGGCCAGATTCTGAATTTGCGCAAGCGTGTAAACCTGACCAAATCGATGCAGATTCACGGGGTGGTCAGCCTGTTTTTATGCGTTCTATGCATGTTTTTACTCTATGCCGGCTCTCTTACTGCCGGAAGTTTAGTATTCGGGCTTGCTCTTATTTTTCTGTTGTATTCGCTGAGTTTGTCAATTTGGGAAATTCATATATCGGTAGAGGCACTCAATCTTCACCTTAGTGATATTGAGAATAATCCGGTACTAAAAAACAAAGGCAAAGCCTGACCTACGGCTTTAATCCAGGCTGTCTTCAGAAAGTTCGTCATCACCGCCGTCTGATTCAGGAATCTCATCCTGTATATCGTCATCATCTTCGTCCTCATCCCTGACGGGCGCGGCTTCTTTTTTCTTATCACGTTCTTCTACAGCACCGGCACGCTTGAGGTAAGCCGTAACATCCACATGATCATTATCCGTGGCCAATCGCAGCGCAGTTTTCCCGCTTTTGTCTTTCACTCTTACATCTGCGCCGTGCCGCACAAGGTAATTACAAACGGCAAGCTGACCTTCACGGGCGGCCTGCATGAGTGCGGTCTGACCCCAAGACTGCTTCGCGTTAACATCGGCACCGTGCTTGTGCAGCAATTTAACGGCCTCAAGCCGGCCTTCGCGGGCTGCAATGATGAGCGCCAGCGGTCCGACGGTAGCTCCTTTCGAGAACAGATATTCCATCATCTCGATATTGCCGTTCTCAGCTGCCCTGTTAAGAGCTGTTCCGCCCATCTTATTGGCGATATTCGGGTCCGCACCGGCTTCAACGAGTAGCTTTACCGACTGAAATTGATTCTTTTCAGCTGCATAAATAAGTGCGGTGGAGCCGTTCTTGGCCTGCTCATTGAGGTCGGCTCCTGACGACAGGAGCTGCTTTAGCTGGTTATTATCACCGCTCATGGCGGCCTGATGAAGCATTGGAATATCCATAAAGTGTTAAAATTATTGGATGAAAAACAGAACAATCTCGGGGTTAAGTTCAAGTGTGAAACTACTACCATTTTTCTAAAATTCCATCATTATTTCAACCGTTAAACATGCGTTGAACTTTTTAACCGCACCATAACTTTCGTTATCTTAACCCGAATTTTAATCCAACTGTAAACGGATCGATTAAAAGGGGAGTTCACCCCAATTTCCGATCCCGTTTCAATTTATTCACATATCTATGCGTATCTATCTAATAATGTTAAAATATCTGGCTCTGTTTCCCGCGCTTTTACTACTATTATCCTGCACATCCGAAACCGAAGATACCGAGCCCCCGGTGGAATTTCCCGAGGGACTTGTAGTTGAGGATACCGAAGAAGGTGAAGGTGACCGCGTCTCCGACGGCGACATCATTCAGGTACACTATACCGGCTATCTCGAAGACGGAGAATCCTTTGATTCCAGCGTGGATCGCGGCCCGTTTACTTTCCAGGTCGGAAGCGGTCAGGTAATTCAAGGCTGGGATAAAGGCTTTCAGGGGATGCGTGTGGGTGGCAAACGCACACTTACCATCCCACCTGAACTTGCATATGGCGAAGCCGGAGCCGGCGGCGGGATCATCCCCCCTAACGCAACGCTGAGGTTCGAAGTTGAACTTCTTGACATCACAAAAGAACCTACCGGCGTTTGGGAATATGATGAATCCGATGTAGTTACCACCGATTCAGGTCTTCAGTATGCCGTTGTTTCCGAAGGAGAAGGACCCGAAGTTA
>PXDL01000292.1 GCA_003566395.1 Balneolia bacterium
ATTGGCCGGTCGAAGTGGCCCTGCTGGATCCCGTCACCCTGGAGCCCGTCTGGACCTCCATCATGGATGATGTCGACATACGCACCTGGCATCCGGGCAGTGAATGGACGGGGCCCGACTGGACTGATGTCGGAGGTTGGCGACAATACGAACCGCACGTAGACTGGAATGCCTCGGGCATCACGGGTTGGGCCGAGCCGCCTGCCCAAAATACGGTCGCCCAAAGTTTCGAGGTGGATGCTCCTTCCGGCGAATACGTGCTCGCTCTGGCGGTGCTCGACCCGGCGGGCAACCGTCCGAGCTTACGCTTTGCCACAGCCAACTACATTAACGGCGGTCGGCACCCCATTGCCGTCATCGACACCGCATCCGGGCAGGCTACCGCTTTGCCGGATCATTTTGCGTTTGATGACATGTTTCTGGATACCAGCCTCTCCTACGATGGCACCGTCGATGGGCTTGATTTGCCCACCGGCCTGCCGTTTCGGGATACCTTCGGCGATGGCGATCTGGCCACAGGCGGAGAGCACGATTTCAATGCCGGTTTCCTCGTTGGCGGGGATCTGGATGATCCTGAGGTCTCGATTTGCGAGGCCAATGGCCAGGCTGTGCTCGATCTGGTCGGCAGCACAACGAACTTCCCGAAAGTAGCCATGCGGTCCGCGCAGGCATTCTCCCTGGGTGGCCTGGAGTCTTTCATGCTGAGTGCGGATGTCAGCAGTTTGCAGGCAAGTCACTGGTATCTCCGACCACTGACCTTTAACCTCCGGCCGAACTCCGATTTTGAAACCAACGCTTATGGCAGTGCCCCGCTGGGCCTTTCCCTTATGATTGCAAATCAGGGCGGCAACAATGTCCGTATCGGGCTGTTCGCATCGAATGGAAATACTGGGGAAGCCCTCTGGGAGGAAACCGGAATCAGCCACGCTGAAGTTGCCAATGGGTTCAGCTTCAGCCTGACCGTCAGCACCAGCGGCTGGGAACTCGAGTTTGACGGCATCGATAGCTTGGTCGAACGGATCACAGGCAACTTCCAGACGGTAACCTGGAATGATCTGTTTGCAGCCAGCAATCACCTGCAAGTCTACCTCATGGAGGATGCCACATCCCGCGATGACCGCCTCGGCATGGCCCGTGCCACCATCAATGCCATCCGCATCAAAGCACTCGCACCCAACGCCCCACCCGCAGTGGATGTGGGCCCCAACAAGCGTATCCAGCTTGGCCAAGGCGTGGCGCTGAGCGGGCAGGTAACCTATGATGGGGTTCCCCTTCCCGCAACCCTCACCTGGGAATTGGAGCAAGGACCGGGCGTGGTTAGCTTTGCCGACCCCTCTGCCGCGCAAACAACCGCAACCTTTTCCGAAGCCGGCACCTATCTGCTCCGCCTCACTGCCGATGATACACAGTCCACCGCCAGCGATACGATCTCCGTGTTTGTCGTGGCGCCCGAGACAGTTTTACTGGCTCAATTTGAAGACGGCGATCCCCGCGTGAGCGGTCCCGCCGACATCCGCGGGGCCTTCGAGCTCTTTGGCAATTTGGGCGACCCCGCCATCGATGTAACCGAGACCGGCGCCCTTTTACACCTTAACCTTGAAGGAGCCACGACCAACTTCCCCACCGTGGGTCTGCGCAGCGCGAGTAGCATCAATGTAGCCGATGTTGAGGGCATCAGCCTGAGCGGACAGGTCGCCGAGCTCCATCAAAGCCATTGGTATCTGCGCCCGCTCGGCTTTACGCTCAGTCCCGATGCCTCGATCAATACCGGAACTTACCTCTCCCCACCGAGCGGCCTCTCCCTGCTCATTGCCAACCGCAGCGGTGCTTCCGGCACCCACTGTCGGGTCGGCCTCTTCGCCGTTGTGGACGGCACAAAACATACGCTCTGGGAGCAGCTCGATGTTTATCATCCGGATCTGGCTGACGGGTTCGGCTTCCATCTCGATCTCACCCGGAGCGGCTGGATGCTGACCTTTACCGACGCGGGCGAAACACTGCCCACCACCGTGAGTGGCACGCTGGACAATCTGCAATGGTCGGACTTTTTGGGTGATTCCGCCTACCTGCACGCCTTCCTCAAAGAGGATTCCACCAGCAACAGCAATCGTCTCGGAATCGCCAAAGCCAGCATTGACTCTCTCCGCATTGATGCGACCCCCTACGTCGGCTTCGCCCATTTCGCATGGACGCATAACCTGCCGAAAAATGGCGACTTGGACTCCAATAACAATGGAGTCTCCAATCTGGCTGAATACATTTTCGGTGGGAATCCGCTCAATCCCAATCGAAGCAGCCACCGCGCAAACGTTCACCTCTCTGAAGGATCGATTCACTTCTCTCAGATTCTCCGTGCGGCGGCGATCGACGAGCTGGGTTTGACGCCCTTTCAGTCCACCGACCTGATCAACTGGACGCCCGTCGCGCCGGAGCATATCCACATGGAAACCGTAGATACGGTGTTTCAAAGAATACGCATAGAGATGCCCTTGAGCGAAAACTCCCAGCAATTTTTTCGCCTCTCGAGCGACACGCCGGACGAATAAGCGAACCGCGGTCATTGTCGTATCATTCACAAATCCACGGACTGATTCCGTCAAGAGCCGCCCGCTCGCCACGCCTGTACGATTCCCCCAAAAAGCCAAAATTTACCGGGATCGACCTTCCAAATCGGTCCGAATCCGCCTGCTGCTGCGGCACCTCAATAACAAAAAAACGCTTAGCATCCATTGTGCCGAACACTTGTAGCAGCCCGCCAATTACTTAAAGCAGAACCCGTAACCTCAATTCTCGGAATGGGGGCCGCATCCGAAATGCCCACCCGCAAAGAACCCCGATTCCTGGAATCGAGGCTACGGAAGGTTGGGGATTAATTCCCACTCACCTGGGACGCCCGGAACGGGAATAATACTCCATCCAGAAGCGATGCTTCGCGGCATCGGCGATGCAACAAATCCCGGCATTGAGTGCGGCAAGACCCAATAAACCCATCGAAAACCAATAGATGCTTCCGGAAAAACCGGCATCCTCCGCGGCGTTGGCCTTGGCAATAATCCCCTCACCCACAAAGCTGACCCCAAGCCCGACCAGCACCACCCCGCATGTGGCAAGGATACGCCATTTTTTCCGAAAACCCGCTGCCCGTGAATCTGGTTGCATCAGCTGTTTGTGAAGGATGAAAAGCCGCTGGTCGATACAATTGTAGGTAGATTTTTAAGACAGTCGGTGGCTCGTTTTGTGAGAGGAAGGAGGCGGTGTTTTTTGCTGGAGTTAGGGGTCCAGAAGAATTCCAATTTTTTGCGCTTGGTTATCTTTTCCATTGTTTCGGGGGTTTCCGAATTGGATAAGGATTAGGAGTTGGAGACTTAAGAGCGGGATGGGATCGATCCGTTGGCTGTGGCTTTTCGTCTTTTTTCTCGCTTGCGTTGTGTGGGAGGAGACTCAGCAATGGAGGATTTATGGCATCCATTCAGCACTTATCCCTATCCGACATTGATATCTATGGCGGCACCCAAACGCGGGTGGCCACTTCCGACGAGGCAATTGCCAGTTATGCGGAGGAAATGGAGAACGGGAGCGAGTTTCCACCGATTATCGCCTTCTTTGACGGGAGCAAGCACTGGCTTGCCGACGGCTTTCATCGCTTTCTGGCGGCGCGGCGGTCGGGGGCGGCGACGATTGCGACCGAGGTGCGCGAGGGGGGCCGCAGCGACGCCCTTCTCTTTGCCCTCGGGGCAAACAGCAATAATGGTATTTTCCGCAGCAGTGCGGACAAGCGCCACGCGGTCGAAATCGCCCTCGAGGAGTGGCCCGACCACTCAAACA
>PXDL01000582.1 GCA_003566395.1 Balneolia bacterium
ATTACAAGGTCTTATTAGTTACGACCTCATTTACTTCACCAGCATCATATTCCGGGTAATTACGGTGCTGCCCAGCTGCATGCGGGCCAGGTAAAGGCCGCTTGCCAGGCGGCTGCCGTCGAAGGTGGCGGTGTAGGTGCCTGCGGTTACCGGTTCATTAACCAGGGTGGCTACCCGCCGGCCGACCACGTTGTACACCTCGATGCGTACGTGAGCATCTTCGGGAAGGGTGTATTTTTTATTTAGTGATTACTGACGGAGAAACCGGCTTGTGCCGCCCGGGCCGCAATGCTGATCAGGATGAGATCGTGCCGGGGGCCGGCCGCAAGAGATAGTCCGTAATCCTGAGATCGAAACCGGCTTCCCTTACCTTTTGTGCGGACAAAAGGTACCCAAAAACCGCCGTCTGGAGAAAAAAGGCTAAACCGCACTTCGTTACGCTAAAAAAAATAAAGCTCCATAGCACTCAGATGAATTTTAGCAGGTATTCAGCGGACGTATTTTTTTCTTAACGCTGCACTGCGTGTCGGTTCTTAACGCCATTTTTCTCAAGGCCGGTATTCGTTGGTGGTTTCGAATAGCAGATCGCAAATCGTTACGTCGCGGAATCTTATAAATCGTTAAATCAGACGTTTAAAGTGCTGACAATTCAGGCTACTGTACAATAATTGTAAAGGGCAAACGACAAATACGTTGTGGGGAAGTATGTTCAGTTCGCACGTTTCGGTTACCCCCCCTGGCCTCAAGGGGTGTCAAGATGATTTTCGATATATAGGAAGATGTCGGCAGTGTACACAAATACCTGGGATTTTGTGAAGTGCGAAAGTTGAGTATCAGTGAATATTCTGAATGTTATTCTTAAGATAGCCGTAACATATTCACTAATTTTCTTTGTACAAGTCGATCGTGCAATCATTCAAAATTGGGAGCGGAGCGACCTGCGCCATTTTTTTCAAGGCCGGATTGATCGGAGCCATTTGAAAACACCTTCCGCAGAATAGGATATTATTAATCGTACTCAGGTTAATTGTACATCTGAATACGATAGAATATCGCAATCTCAGACATTTGTTGCGAAAAGAGGATTCATCTGGTAGAGCCTCATTTTTTTTATCCGGCCTTAAACGTTCACTGAATGATCAGCGTACTGCTGGATACAGATATGACATTCATATCCGTTATAACTTACAGGCATTTCAAGACGTGTGCGAAATTAGCATGATAGCTACAAATCGATACTATCATGCCAACATGCCCGGGCTTTTTTTTGAAGATTGAAAACAGTATTTAATATGTTTAAAGCATTGCATATCAACTGATTAACAACTTTTATAAGTCCGGCCTGCTGCTACCGATTCGCTCCCTGAGCAGATACAATATTCCGGAATATCATCGGTTATTTCGGAAAAACATCTATACACTTTCAATAAAACCTACGCCCCGACTCCTATGAAAACCACCATTCTTTTTTCCGTTTCATTACTATTGCTTTTGAGTTGCGGCATCTCGGATTCAGACAATAACCCGATTATCTCTAAGGTTGCCGTTCACGAAATAGAGTCCGTTACCTTTACTGATGATACCGTACAATTCGGGCTTCGGTGTGTGACCCCAAACCCATGCTACGACTACCATTCGTTTGAAACAGAAATCTCCGGATCCACTATACTGACAACAGTATTCGGAGAAACAGACGGCGAGCCTTGCATAGATATTCTGGGGGAATTTACTACTGAAATCGAACTTGCTCGTCCCGCCCCCGGAGAGTACGAGTACAAGTTTCAAAGCTGGTCCGAGGCGACAACAGATACCACCATTCAGATTCCCTGAGCGAGAATTGACATTTTGAGGGGTAATTTGAGCTGAGATGTTTATACTCGCCCCGATGCCATCCCCCTAAAGAAAGTATTGATTCAGAAATTCTTTAGACTTCCCCGAAACCTACCTTTGAGCTTTGAGCTTACAACTTTCACCTTTCACTCATTTCATCAGAAGCATTTTTCGGGTTTCTGAAAAGCTGCGTGAGCGAAGGCGGTACAGATAAATTCCTGATGCCAGTTGTGATCCATCGAAAATCAGAGAGTAATGACCGGCGCTGTGCATGCCTTCCGCCAGGACGGCTACCCGCTGCCCCGTCACGTTAAAGACCTCCAGTGTTACATTACCTGATTCGGGTACCGAGAACTCAATCTGGGTGGTCGGATTGAACGGATTGGGATAGTTCTGACTCAAAGCAAATTCGTCCGGGAGTTCCTGACCAGGACTACCTTCCGGTTCTATGTTTAGCGTAAATCGTGGAGAAGCGTCACCAACTTTTATGAAGGACTCGGGTATAAAGCTGTCACCTGATATTTTTTTGTTTGACAAATCTCCCGAATCAATCGAAAATTGGATTTCGAAATCTTCATCAAGAGTGTGCGTTTCACCGGTCAGTTGATCTGAAATAGAGAGGCTCCAGTCACGGTTTGCAGGGAGATGCATGCGGGTGGCGCTCAGGGTGAAAATCCCGGAGCGGGTTGCCTCCGCAATCAGAGGAATAGAAATGGGATTTGCAGGCTCCAGCGGGAGGTGCTTGATATCAAGCAGTGACTTCTCTTCTACCTGTGATGCCAGCAATGCAAGTTGAGATGCAAGCGGCTGAAGTTTGAGAACATCTCCGGATACCGGTCCGGCACTTCCGCCATCACTAAATCTTAGCCAGGCGGAGCTGGTCAGCCCTTCTCCTTCCAGCTGCAGGCGAACAACATAGGGATCCGCCCCTCGTCCATAAAAGTCTCCGGGAACCGACGTTTGGGAAATTTCGAGTGAAGGCTCTACGGCTTCCTCTGAAGTCCTCACAAAAAAGGATTGAAACGGGTAAATATGGCCGTCGGCGATGTCACCGGCACCTCCGCTCCACGACCTGTAATCTCCTTCGGCGCTTAGATTCGGGTCCCACACATACACAGCATCATCAATATCGGTTCGGTTTATGCCATCCCAGGCTATGGTTGAAACTGTGGGATTTCCAACAAGTGTAAACCCGGACGGATGTGAATTAATATCAGGTGAAACCGGCAAAGAATAAAGGGATCCGCCGACCGAAAGGGTCTTCGGCCAGGAACCGGGCACCTGGTATTCATCATCTTCAAAAACATAGACTAAGAAACCCGATCCCGGTTGAGGTGTAACTGTAAGGTCGGTTACGGGCAGCCAGCCTTCTGCTGCATTTCCGGTTGCCGTATTATTCCATATCCACACGTTAGGATCACCCGATTCAGAATTTCCGCCTGCCGTTGTGCCCTGTGTCCAGATCGGACTCAAAAAATCGGAAAGTTGATCGTCAGCAGGAAGGGCAAAAAAGCGAAATCCCTGTCGGCCGTCTAAAGTTATTGTAAGCCCGGCTGCCTCAACCGAGCCGATATCTATAGCGGAACTCTGAAAGCGGGGATTTCCCGTCTGATCTATCGGATTTCCAAGATCATCGGTCGGGAATATAGAAATCGAAGTTTCCGGGTCTCCGGCATTAACGGCCGGGCTGTCGTTCATGAGGGCGTAAGTCGGAGTAAAACCGCCGTTATCCGCTTGCGGGTGAAGGCGTGGGTCAACCGGCGACTCACTATTCCCAACAATATCCCCATTTATCCCGTCTTCAAAACCCGTACCACCCGTATTGTCGCCGATAAGGTTATGACCGTTGCTGTTGTAAGCCCCGGAAAGGTCGGGATGCTCTCCTGTATTTCCGGCTACGATCGTGTTTTTCAAAACCGGCGCGGCTGTATTGTTGAATAGGCCGCCTCCACTGTTTGCTCCCGGACAATGATTACCGGTGATGGTAGAGTTTATGATTGTCAGACTTGAATCGTCGTCAAAGTTTTCGATCCCCCCGCCACTGCCCGGATCTATACAACTGTTGCCCGAAATCGTGCTGTTGACTACCGTTAATGTTGCTCCGTTGTAATTCGCGATTCCTCCGGCAAAACGGCCCGTATTATCATAAATACTGCTGTTGGTGATCGTCATTACTGATCCCGGCGTGTCGTTGTTGATCGCGCCGCCGCCTTCACCGGGGGTTGAGTTATTTCGAAAAATACTGTTGCGGATGGTAATTTGATTCGTGCCTATACTTCTGAGTGCTCCCCCGGCCCGCGCAGTGTTGTTTTCGAGAATCATGCGGTCGAGGGTCAAAGAACCGGGTTGAACACGTATGGCTCCGCCCATAAATTGAATTCCCGTACCTGAACCTGCGTTACCGTTGGTCAGTGTTAAATCTTCCATAGTTATACTCGCGCCGCTGTTAATAAAAAAGATGCGTGAGTTATCATTTCCGCTGATGGCAAGCCCGGGTGCATTCGGATTTAAAATGGAAAGGTCTTTAATCAATTCGATGTGGCCCGTAGTGAGCGTAATCATCTCGCCGGAAAGCGATGCATCAAAATCAATCGTGCCGCCGGAGCAGGTACTTATGACCCGCTCTCTCAGCGAACCGAAACCATCGTTCGAGTTATTTAACACGGCAAGATTGTCAAAACAGGCTTCATAAGAACCGATATCGACCGTTCCGTTTAGGATTCGCGGAAACCCGGTTCCTCTCTGATCGGTATCGGGCGCATCGGTATTATCGCCCCCGTCGATGGCCGGACTGTTCGGTAACAAAGCATGTGTTGGAGTAAAACCGCCGTTATCTTGCAATACACCAAGCATGGGATCAATCGGACTGCCGCTACCGCCAACCTGATCGTTGTTGACGCCGTCGGTAAAGCCGGTACTGCCTGTTGCATCGCCGATCAGATTGTGACCGTCGCTGTTGAACCCGCCGGAGAGGTCCGGATTCTCTCCTGTGTTTCCGGCCACGATTGTATTTTTCAAGATCGGTTCAGCTGTATTATTAAAAATGCCCCCGCCGCTGTTTGCACCCGGACAATGGTTTTCGGTGATGGTAGAATTGATAACACTCAGAATGGAATCATCATAGTTGCCACTTGAAAAGTTTTCGATACCTCCTCCACTACCCGCGTCATTGCAGCTATTATCTGATACCGTGCTGTTGATCACCGTTAATTCCGCTCCGTTGTAATTTGCAATTCCCCCGGCGAAACGACCGGAATTATTGTAAATACTACTGTTAATGATTGTCATTACCGCCCCTGCATCATTGTTGATTGCACCTCCGCCTTCATTCGGAGTGGAGTTATTCCTGAAAATGCTGTTCCGGATGATGGCTTCGCTACTATCCTGATTCCGAAATGCTCCACCTGCATGAGCGGTATTGTTTTCCAAAATCATTCGATCGATGGTCAGGTTACCCGTACGAACCAGAATAGCTCCACCAAAAAATGCGCCTGCATTACCATCAGTCAGTTTCAGGTTCTCAATGGTAACCTCTGCACCATTAGTTATGAAAAATTGCCGGGAGTTATCATTTCCACTGATGGCAAGCCCGGGTGCATTTGGATTTAGAATGGAAAGATTTTTATTAAGGGTGATGTGTGAGCCCGTCAGAATAATGGTTTGATCAGCAAGGGAGGAGGCAAACTCTATGGTGCCATCCGGACAAATATCCTCAACAGCCTGCCTAAGGGTCCCGGGGCCGTTATCATCTGTTGAAGTGACAACAATGGGCTGACAGTTAAGAATGGCTGAAGTTGAAACAGAAGCTGAGGCTTCGTTCTGAAAGGGGGAAGCGGCTATAAAACCCGCTATGAGCAACGTGATACGATAAGAACTTTTCATACGACCTTTCTGAAATCAGTCGGACAAAGCTATGTTGGTCAGGCGTGCTATAGTATTCTACCAGAAATATAACCGCTGTTCAGGTTACCTGTATTTGGCTTTCATGCTTGCCATACAACTGAAGACCGGTAGAAAAACGCGTTGAGAAGCCTTTCCGAAGGTTGAAAGTAAAGGGGTAATTTTATTAGGGTAATTTGATGCCGACACAAATATAAAACTTATAACTCAATTGTTAAAAATCTATAACAAAAAGCTTTGATAAACCGGAAAAAATGGTCGTATTCAACACCGGAGCAAAATAAAACCGGAGTACAGACCATCTATTCGAGGATTTTTTTTGTGACAAGACAGAGGTCGGCCAATGTAACGGTTTTGATATGATGAAGAATAGTAACCCACACCTCTAAAAGTCGCAGCAAATCAGGGAATTACAATGCCTTCGTTTATAAGTCCGGGAACTGTTGTAAACCTGGGCCGAGAACAGCCATTCCATAAACGGGTGAGCGGAAATCTCTCTTTGATTAACGTCTCATGATGATTCAAGCATAGCTTTCACAGAGGAATCCTGCTTTTTGCGTACCAGAGTCGGAATGGGCGCAAATGTTGTGTAGAGAGGTACCGTTGCCAGGCCAAGCGCAGCGGCATCGGGTCCGGCCACCGCGCATTTAAGCTCGGGAATATAAGTTTTCCATTTAAAACGCATATCTGGCAGAGATGCTTCGAGTAAGCTGTGTATTCGTTTGATTATTGGTTCGGGTAATCGACCACCCAGAAAAATGGCCTCCGGATCCATGAGGTACTCAATGCCGAGCACCATAGGAGCAAGTTGTTGTATGCCCTTATCAATCCAGTTCATAACCAGTTCATTTCCGTCTTCAAAAAGTGCAAGCAGCTGTTCCGGATTGTGCACGTGGTATCCGTTTTTGCGTAGTTTTTCATACAGAGACGGCAGATTATAGAATTCCCCGAGATGGCTGTGCCCTTTTCCGTTGCGTTTTCGGGCGACCGGGAAATACCCAAGCTCTCCCGCATTTCCGGTATGTCCCGGATAAATCTGATCCTGTATTATGAGTCCGCCCCCGAGTCCCGCTCCGAAATAAAGATAGAAAAACGTTCCGATGTGGCGACCTGCTCCGTACCATCGTTCGCCGAGAGCAGCCGCAGAAGCATTATTTTCGAGATAAACAGGTACACTCAGCCGGTCCTTCAAAATATTGAGAACCGGAACTTGATTCCATCCCGGCAAGGCTTTGGGATTGACCATATTGGTTACCACGCTGCCTTCGGTTATCCCAAGCGGTCCCGGCAAGCCGATTCCCAGTCCCCAAATCTTGTCTTTGCTCACATTCTCCTTCCTGATCAACTCATTAAAATAATGTTCGAACAAATCCATAGCCTCGTCGGGCGTCGGGAAGTTTAGGTCAAGATTTACACGCTGCCTCACGTTTCCGGTTAAATCCATGAGAATACCGGATAAGTGGTCTTTGTCGAGATCAAGGCCGACCGAAAAAGCGCCGTCTGAATTTAATTCCAGTAAAATAGATGGCGCTCCTCTTCCCTCCTGAAGCCGATTCGCTTCCGATACCAGCCCGACATCCATCAGTTCTCTGGTAATGTTGGATACGGTTTGAGCAGTTAACTCGGTGCGCTTGGCTATGCCCGACCGGGAAACAGGACCATAAATCCGTATGGTCTCAAGAATAATTCTGACATTATAATTTTTGGCGTATTTAAGATTTGTTCCCGTCAGCATAAAATTTTGATTTCACAAATTCTTCGGTTATTCAATACCTGCAAGCATTTCCTGCGATTATTCTAATTCGTTTTTTTTAGCTAAACATGGCTTAATAAATATACTGCGCACCCGGACGTCTTCATATATTCATTATATACAAGATTTTGACTTTTCAAATAGTTGATGCGTATCAATTCCGAATTCATTAAGCCCCCCGCCATAAGAAAGCAAAAATCCGTTACAGTCAAAGTTCGCATTCACGAAACTGTGTATAGTGTCACGGCAGCACTCACTCTTTAGTATTAAAAAGTTGAGTGCTTGTACATTTATCAGTATGAAAACCCGATTTAATGTATGTAAGTTTCTTGATTAATTCAATCAAATTGATTAAATACATCGGAGATTCTGAAACCGCTTTTTTTGAGCCGTGAAGCAGTCTGTCACACATTATCAACCTAACTATTATGGTGACTCATGCACAAACTGATACTCTTAATTTTCGGTACCGTCATTACTCTGTCGGTACCACTTGCTGCAGCTCAGGACCTCGATCGAATTGACGTTGACGGGCAGCCCCTCTTCCTTAGCGGTGGCAATATTGCCTGGATCCAGTTTGCCTCCGATATCGGCCCCGGCTCCACAAATCTTCAGCTTTTTGAAGAAATATTTGAAGAAGTGCGCGAGAACGGCGGCAACACCATGCGTATGTGGCTTCACACCAACGGAACCAATACGCCGGAATGGAGCGGTGATTATGTCTCAGGTCCGGGTGAAAACACCATTTCCGATCTCAGGGATATTCTCGATCTCGCCTATTTTCATGACGTCAGCCTGATGCTGTGCCTGTGGAGTTTCGACATGCTCCAAACCGGTCAGTTTAGCAATGAACAGGCCGACAGAAACCTGGCACTATTGACCGAAGAATCCAAACTTGATGCCTATATTCAGAACGCTCTGATTCCCATAGTTGATTCTCTGAAAACGCATCCGGCTATCAATTCATGGGAAATCTTCAATGAGCCTGAAGGGATGTCGAATGAATTCGGCTGGACCCCGACCCGTGTTGATATGGAAAATATTCAGTGGTTCATAAATCGTACGGCCGCAGCTATCCGGCAAACTGCTCCCGATCTGCTTATTACCAACGGTTCCTGGAACATCCGGGCATCGACCGATATTTTCAGCAACCCGGTTTTCAAAAACTACTATTCAGACGAAGAATTAATCGAAAAAGGTGGTGAGCCGGACGGTTATCTCGACTTTTACACCGTCCATTACTATAAACATTTCCCTGTACAGCAATCGCCATTTCACAATGATTTCTCGCACTGGGAATTAGACAAGCCGATGGTAATTGCTGAATTTTACCTGAGCGATCCCCGTCAGGACGGCGATGCCGATACCATCTTCGGCGTTCACTGGGAGGATTTATTCGAGGAGCTTTACAGCCGGGGGTATGCAGGTGCGCTGGGATGGCAGTGGTTCGACTGGTGGGCCGACCGAACCGATATCGACGGGGTTGACGGCACTCTGAGCTGGCCGAGAATGCTTGAGAACATGCAAACCATGTCCGATTTATACCCCGAAGACATCAACCTTGAATTCACCGGCGTGCGTATGCGCTTCGACGGAGAGCCGACTGAAATTGAAGAAGGTCAGGATTCCGGCCTGATTTGGGATGTACGGGGAGCCGACTGGGTGGAACTCGACGGAAATCCGGTTGAAGCGGAAGGAAGTATGACGGTCTCGCCGATGGAAACCACCACCTATGTTCTGCAAGCCGGTAACGGAGATGGAGAAACTACATCGATGGAAGTGACCATTTTCGTACTCGATCCGGATCAACTAAACCGCGCGCTCTTGAAACCGGCCGAAGCCTCAAGTATTGAGGGGCCTCAACATGCCGCATCCAACGTAAACGACGGAGACGCGGAAACAAGATGGAGCAGTGAATACGAGGATGATCAATGGATTTATATCGACCTCGAAGCATCCTACGATCTGCATCTAATCCAATTGTATTGGGAAACGGCATTCGGAGAGGTTTATACCATCGATACCTCTTTCGACGGGGTACAATGGGAAACCGTACATGAGGAAAACCATGGTGAAGGCGGATTTGAAGCCATTGGGTTCGAGTCCGAAGTTCCGGCCCGCTTTGTGCGGATGTCGGGCATTGAGCGGGCCACCCAGTGGGGTTTTTCACTTTATGAAATGGAAGCTTACGGACTGAAATCGGAGCTTCAGCCTCCTTCAGTCTCGGTTGTGTCTCCGTCACCCGGGCAAGCGGTTGAATCAGGCGAAACTTTATTCATTGAAGTTGAGGCCGACGCCGGAACTCAGCCACTGGATTTTCTCGAAATTTACATGGATGGCAACCTGCTCGCTTCGTTTACGGAAGGTCCATTCACCCTTGAATGGGAGCCGGTTCAAACCGGTACTTATACAATACAAGCCAAAGTTGCAGACTCTGAATTTGACATTTATTCGTTTCCGGTAGAATTTGACGTGGTGCCCGAAACGGGGAAAATAACGCTTCAGGCTCAACACAGCATTTTGAGCGGGAGTACGCAGGTAATGCAGGATGATGAAGCCGGAGGCGGGGCCTTCGTCCGGATGCAGGACGCCTCAGGGGCATCGCTGGTCTGGGATCAAATTGACATTCCTGAAACCGGTTTATACACCCTGAGAACCGGGTTTCGTCTCCCCTTCGACGACCCAAAGGGCCAGTATCTGGTGATCAACGGACAGCAGATTGACGAAATTTTATTCACCGGCGAGCTGCATGAGTGGCTGCATACCGATACAGATATTATGCTCGAAGCCGGGCAAAACACCATAGCCTATGAAGGTAGCTGGGGATGGATGGATTTTGACTATATCGAGATCCGCGGCGATAATTTACCGACCCACAACGGAGATCCCGGAGAAGTGGTCAGACGGTTTTCCCTTCACCAAAATTACCCGAATCCGTTCAATCCGAGCACCCAAATCCGGTTCGACCTTCCTGAGGCTTCCCATGTAACTATTCAGGTCTATGATATTACCGGCCGCAGGGTGGCCACCGCCGTTAACGGCACGTTCAACGCGGGAAGCCACACTGCCTTTTTTGAGGGCGGACACTTATCAAGCGGCATGTACCTTTACCGGCTGAACGCAGGACCGTTTTCCGATATCAGGAAAATGATGCTTATCAAGTAACCTTCTCCCCTTCACAGTTTCCTATTTTTCTTTTACCAATGGCGCTCCTATGAACCAAACTTCACTATCCGCACTGCTATTATTCTTCTCAGCACTTCTGTTTTCGTGCAACTCCAATTCCAACCCTCTTCAACAAGAATCTGAAAGATCTGTAATTAGCCCGAACGCGACATATGAGACCAAAGCTCTTTTTGAAAATCTTGACCGTATCCGCCATGAATACACGCTTTTCGGACATCAGGATGCGCTTGCTTACGGGGTCCACTGGCTGGATGAACCGGGGCGTTCGGATGTGAAGGAGACAAGCGGTTCGTATCCGGCGGTGTACGGCTGGGAACTGGGTGACATCGAACTGGGCGCATCCGAAAACCTGGACGGCGTTAATTTCGACTCAATGCGGGGCTGGATTATTGAAGGATTTGAACGTGGCGGGGTGATAACGATTGGCTGGCACATGAATAATCCGGTTACCGGCGGCAACGCCTGGGATATTTCGGAAGGAGCGGTGGATGCAGTTTTACCGGGCGGTTCGCACCACGATACATTTAACACCTGGTTAGACGTATTCGCCGATTTTGCTGACAATCTTACAACCGAAGACGGCACCAAAATCCCGGTACTATTCAGGCCGTTCCATGAAATGAACGGAACCTGGTTCTGGTGGGGAATCGACCATACATCGGCTGAATCGTATCAGAAACTGTGGAGACATACCGTGGCATATCTCCGGGACGAGAAAAAACTCACCAACCTGCTGTATGTGTACTCTCCGGACGCCATCAGCCGGCTTGAGCGCAAGGAAGATTTTTTTAACTGGTATCCCGGTGATGATTATGTGGATATCATCGGCCTGGACGACTATCATACCGTGATCGGCCGCTTCGGATTTGGTGGCGAAGACCCTGTGGCAACTCTGTCTCATCATCTTGCCTGGATGGTGGAGGAAGCTGAAAAGCGGGGAAAAATTCCGGTGTTCTCCGAAACGGGGGATGAAACCGTACAGACTGAAGACTGGTACACCGGTAAACTGCTTCAGGCAATACAAAAAGAACCTGCGGCCCGGCGTATCGCCTATGTGCTGGTCTGGCGGAATGCTAACGAATCGGTTGACCGGGAAGACCACTATTATGTACCTTATCCGGGTCACCCGGCGGCAGAAGATTTTATCCGTTTCAGGAACGACCCTTCTATATTATTCGAAGACGATCTTCCCGATTTATATGTGATGCCCGCCGAATAACTTTCCGACTTAACACTCCCCCTTCTATGAATGCTGACTACGACGCGATGACCTATCGTTATTGCGGCAAATCCGGGCTTAAACTGCCCGTACTCTCCCTTGGCTTATGGCACAACTTCGGCAGCATCGATTCCTATGAAAATGCCCGGGCTATGATCCGGACGGCTTTTAGTGCCGGAATCACTCACTTTGATCTCGCCAACAATTACGGCCCGGAACCGGGCTCAGCGGAAATCACCTTCGGACGAATTCTGAAGCAGGATTTGCACTCCCGAAGAGATGAACTTGTGATCTCCACCAAGGCCGGATACGGCATGTGGCCGGGTCCCTACGGCGACGGCGGCTCCCGCAAATATCTGCTCTCCAGCCTCGACCAAAGTCTGAAAAGAATGCAGCTCGACTACGTTGATATTTTCTATCATCATCGCCCCGACCCTGAAGTGCCTATGGAAGAATCTCTGCGCGCACTCGATCATGCCGTTAATCAGGGGAAATGTTTGTATGCCGGCATTTCATCTTATTCAGGTGAACAAACCCGTCAGGCGGTCGGAATTTTCAGGGAGCTTGGGACACCTTTCATCATACATCAGGTGAAATACAATATGTTTCACCGGGAGCCCGAACACGACTTGTTTGATGTCCTTAAAGAGAACGGAACCGGCTGCATCGTTTTTTCGCCCCTGGAACAAGGCCTTCTCACAGATCGCTATCTCGACGGCATCCCGCGAGACTCCCGGGCAGCCAAACCTTCCGGATTTCTGAATAAAGATCAGGTAACACAGGATCGCATCGAAAAAGTCCAAAAACTTGCGGAAATTGCTTCCGAAGCCGGATATTCGATGGCGGAGTTTGCTCTGGCGTGGGTCCTGAAAAACCGGGCCGTTACTTCGGTGATTATCGGCGCAAGTACATCCGATCAGATAAGCAAAAATCTGGGACTGATTTCCAAACCGGAGCTGTCAACAGAGACCATGGAGGCCGTGGAGCAATTACTGGCGGATTAAGAAAAACCACAGTCATTTTTTGGGAAACCGGGCCGGCCCATATGAAAACCGGCCCGGTTTTTCCTGCCCCCTCATCACGTTCTCATATCTGCAAAGGAGACTGATTTATCATCAGAAAACAAGGTTAAAACGGGTTTTCTGATCGCCCACATAAAGAGTAAACCAACCTTCTTCAAGTACTTTTTCACCCTGCTCATCCGGGAACCAAAGGTGAGTATCCGGAATGATCTCGAATTCAAACACCTTGTTTTCTCCGGGCTTAAACTCATGTTTCTCAAAATGCTTGAGCATGCGAACTGGCCGGCTGACCGAAGCTTTTTCATCATAAATATACCATAGCACGGATTCGGCTCCGGGCAGCTTACCGGTGTTTGTTACGGTTACCTTCGCCCTGAAAGAACCATCTCCGCCGGTTGTTGAGGCGTTGATTTCCAGATTAGAATAAGTAAACTCCGTGTAGCTGAGTCCCTGACCGAAAGGTTGCAGCCAGACATCGGTTTCCTCTACCGGTAAAAACACTCTGTGATCGGTCACCCGGTGATTATAAGGGAACCATACGGCAGGATATCTTGGCCAGGAAAAAGGCATTTTGCCGCTCGGATTGGATTTCCCCGTGAGCACATCCGTAATCGCCTGTGCTCCAAGCGGACCCGGCCATCCCGCCCATATAAACGCATCCACCTTATCGTATTGATCAGATACGATGCGCGGCCTGCCGGCCAGAAAGACGATAATTACAGGTTTCCCGGTTTCAATAGCAGCATCAATTAGCCGGAGTTCCTTTTTATCGAGAGACTGATCCAGGAAATCTCCCCAGCCTTCGGCATAGGGAAGCTCTCCCGTCGCGATAATCACGGCGTCTGCACGGGCAGCATCTTCAGCTATTGAAGCTTCATCGGATAATACAACATCAAATTCCTTTGACAGCCCGTCGTACAGGGTCGGCATATCCGTAGGGAAAAATTTATCGTCTTCGGGAATCCATTCATAGACCCAGCCTCCCGCTAATCCCCGTTTGACTGCTGCATTTTGACCGGCCAGAACAATGCTTGTCCCCGGTTTCAGCGGAAGCCTTTTATGTTCGTTTTTCATCAATACGAGAGACTCTCGTGCCGATTCAAGCGCTATGGATGTATGTGCAGGATTCCCGATTCGGTCGAAGCGATCGTTCCTTGGAAAGGGATGATCAAACAGGCCGAGTTCAAGCTTCAGACGCAGAATCCGGGAAACAGAAAGGTCGAGCCGCTCCTCTGAAATACGCCCCTCTTTCACAAGTTCCACCAGCTCCGGCTGAAATGAAGGATCGAACGGGGCCATACAAATATCGATACCCGCCGTTACCGCCTGATAAACGGCCTCCTTCATATCATCGGCTACGTTATGTAAGGTGTGAAGACGCTCTACATCTTCCCAGTCGGTTACGGCAACTCCTTTGAACTTCATTTTGTCTCTCAAAAGGCCGGTAAGCAGCTCGGCAGAAGCGTTGACGGGAATCCCGTTAATTTCGCCACCCTGAATCATGACCGTCATGGCGCCGGCTTCCATAGGAACCAAAAACGGCGGCACGTGAAACTCATGCAGCGACTGATCCGAAATCTGGGCCGGAGTACGATCCCAGCCGGATTTAGGATCCGAATAACCCAAAAAGTGTTTTACGGTCGCCGCTTGTCGATAGGGCGCGGTTTCCGGGTTATCCTGAAGTCCTTCAACAAAAGCTTTGCCAAGTTCAGCCGCAAGATAAGGGTCCTCGCCGGCCGTCTCGTAAAACCGGGCAAATTTGGGATTATTTCCCAAGTCAGTTATCGGCGCAAAAATCCAGTGATGCCCCAGATCGGCCGATTCCACGCCTGTAATCCGCCCCATGTGGCGCGCATATTCCGACCTGAACGTAGCTGCCAGATTGAGGGTTTGCGGGAAAATAGTGGCATTTGAAATGTAATTGGCTCCGTGTATGTGGTCTATCCCGAAGATCAGCGGGATGTTCAACCGGCTGTGCTTCAGATTGAGTTCCTGTATGGTTTTGGAAAAACGATACCATGACTCCGGGGGTGTGGCGATGCCGTTCAGAAAACTGCCCACTTTGTACTTGTTTACAAAGTTGAGAAACTTGGTTTCATCAACCGAGACATGGGCAAATTCCCTTTTATTCGGATGCCTGTTAATCTCCGAAATGTTAATCATCAGCATCTGGCCGGCTTTTTCTTCTATAGTCATATCCTGAAGAAGACGATCGATCTGTGTCTCAATCCGGCTGTTATCTGTTCGCTCGTTCAAGCGTCGTTCCGTATCGGTATTCGTAATGGTTTCCATAGGATTTATATCTCATTTTAAGCAGCGGCGCATTCGATTAGATTGAATTACGCCCGCCGCAATCTCATTCATGTTTTCTGCGATGTTCAAAGCTTGACTTTCCTCAGCCTGCACAAGCCGGGAAATCTGTTATGCTATTGATGTTTAATAACTTATGGGGAATATTTATCCCGGAGCAGCCGAAGCGTCATCTTCCGCACGTTTTTGCTCCAGCTCAACGGTAATTTCCTTCATTGTGTCTTCGTCCAGTTTATAGAAATACACGAACGTAGCGGCAATCAGGGCGGCGACACCTGCAAAAATGCTGATCATCAGCCTGATACCAAGAAGTGAGGTTTCAGTTTGCGCAACATTGGCCTGATAGCCGAATACGGCCAGTATCCATCCGCTGAAAGCACCCCCGATGGTCCAGCCAAACTTCTGGGACATTGAGGAAGAAGAAAAAACCAACCCGGTCGCACGGCGGCCGGTTTTCAGCTCTGAATAGTCGGCGATGTCTGCATACATCGACCAAATCAGAGGCAGCACGATTCCGGCCGTAATTCCGATGAATACATTCAACACAAAAATGGTGTGAATTTGATGGGGCTGACAGAAAAAGATGGCCACGCTTAGCAGTGTGGATAAAATCATCGCCCACATAAAAGTGGTCCGTTTTCCGAAACGAGACGAAACCGGCTTGGCAAAAAGTACGCCTATAATATTGGCCCCCAGCCACACAGACATATAGGCCGATACCAGCACAGAAAAGGAAAGCTCCCCGAAATAAAAGACCGTTTGTTCCTGAATATAATACCTGAAATAGTAGAGCATAGCGCCCTCACGAAGCGTGTTGAACAGCACCATACTAATTGCCGCACCCAGCATGATGAACCACGGCTTGTTTTTAACCAGATCTTTGATATCCTGCTTTAGCAAGCTATTCTCCTGCTTGGGCGGCTTCAATCGCTCGCGCGTGCCGGCAAA
>PXDL01000349.1 GCA_003566395.1 Balneolia bacterium
ATACCGTTAATCGGGGAGAGTCTCTGGGTACCATTGCCAGCCGATACGGTATAACGGTTCGTGCCCTCTACGGAGCAAATGACAACCTGAGCTCGCTCATACATCCGGGACAGGAAATTGTGATCCCTATACCGGGCGGCAGCGATGTTGCCATTCAATCGGGCAATCCGTCTAATGCAAGGCAGGCGAGAACCCTCTCGGCCTCTTCAGGCAGCAGCGGCTCGGCATCTTCGTCACCGGCTCCGGCCGGAACGGTACGGGTTAGCTATACCGTTCGGTCAGGTGATACGGTAGGCCACATCGCCGAATGGTATAATACCAGAGCCTGGCGCGTGCGTTCATGGAACAACATCGGCAATACCATACGCGTTGGACAGCGGCTGACTCTGTACGTCCCGGCCCAACATCAGGCCTATTTCGCCCGAATTAATGAATTGAACCGGTCGGAAAAACAGCAGATGATGGCACAACGCAGAAGCCAGGGAATACCGCAAAGTCAAGTGGCTTCCGCTTCCGATACCATATCATATACCGTGCGGCGCAACGACAACCTGAGCGATATTGCCAGAGCCCACGGCACAACCGTCAACGCAATTATGCAGCAGAACAACTTGTCTTCGTCTCTTATTCGTGTAGGCCAAACGCTGCAGATTCCGGTTGCCAGATAACCTTTTTCTATGAAACGCAGCACTCTTTTTGTTTCCCTTCTGATAGCCGCGCTGTTTGCAGCGGGTTTTATTTCGGTAAAGGACCCTTTTTTCCAGATTCGCAAAAACTTCACCATTTTCAGTGAGGTGATTTCCGAGGTTAATGAATTCTACGTTGTAGAAATCGACCCGGAGCGATCAATCCGACGCGGTATTAACGCTATGCTGGAAACCCTCGATCCCTACACTGTACTCATCGACGAATCCCAAACTCAGGATATCGACATGATGACAACCGGCAGTTATGCGGGTGTCGGTATCGAGGTTGGGGCACGAAGAGGTGAACTTGTTGTAATCGCCCCGGTCGACGGATATTCGGCTCAGCGCAAAGGCGTTCGGGCCGGCGATGTAATTGTAAGCATAAACGGCATCTCCGTTTCGGGAATGAGTCCCGACGACCTGAATGCTCAGATGAGAGGCCAGGTCGGGACTACCGTAGATATCGTAATCCGCCGCTTCGGGCTTGATGAAGAACTTGAGTTCGAGCTTGAAAGGGAGCGGATTGAAATCAAAAATATTGAATGGTACGGATTTGCCGATGAGGAAGCCGGTATCGGTTATATTCTGCTTTCGCGCTTCACCCAGAACGCTGGCAGAGAAATGCGGGAGGCGATTGCTTCTATGCAGGAAGATCAGGAGTTGAACGGCCTTATTCTCGATCTTCGTAACAACCCCGGCGGGCTTTTGATGGAAGCCGTTCACGTAACCGACCTTTTCCTTCCGGAAGGTATGCCTGTGGTCAATACCAGGGGACGCGCACAGCAGACGCGTCAGCGGTATGAGACCAGCCGAAGTGCTTTTTTCGGAGATAAACCGGTAGTCGTGCTTCAGAACGGAGGCAGCGCGAGTTCTTCTGAAATTGTTTCCGGAGCGCTTCAGGATCATGACCGGGCCGTAATTATGGGTGAGCAGAGCTTCGGAAAAGGTCTGGTGCAAATTATCCGTCCTATCTCTTACGGCATGGCGCTAAAACTGACGACTTCTAAATATTTTATTCCCAGTGGCCGCTACATTCAGTCGGTGGACTACTCAGGCTACGACGATGCTGCAGATGAGGGTGATGTCTTTACCACGGCAGGGGGAAGGGAAGTCATACAGCGCAACGGAATAGACCCGGATGTAGCCATACATACACGCCCCGAAAATATGCTGGAAATGTCGCTGATTCGCGAAAATCACTACTTTTTCTTTTCTAATCAATATGTGGCCGGGCAGGATGAGATGCCGGAACCCGGCGTTGACGATGATGAACTCCTCGCTGCTTTCAAAGCCTATCTCGAAGAAGCCGATTTTATGTATCAATCGCGGGCGCAGCGCCGGTTTGCAGAACTTGAAGAACAAATTGAGAAAGATTACGGAAGCGAATCCGCCAGCTATGTTCAGCTTGAACGACTGCGGGAATCGCTTGAACAGGAGCGGGCTATGGAGATGGATGAAAGCAGCGAAACGATACTGCGGGAGTTGTATCTGGAGCTGAGCGGGCGCTATGAGAGCGCAGGTCAGCGCCGGGAAATGGCAACACGTATCGATCCGTTCGTGAGGGATGCCAGAGAACTTATTCTTGATTCCGATCGCTACCGAAGCATATTAACACCCTGAATCATGCCGGTTAAGCCCAAGGCCGATCTTCATATACATACTACGGTATCAGACGGGCGCTCAACGCCCGAGGAGATTGTAGCGAAAGCATCAGAGCTGGGACTGCAAACCATTGCCATCACCGATCATGATAGCTGCGCCGGATATTTGAGGGCAGGCGCTGAAGCAGCAGAAAAAGGTATCAACCTGATTTCAGGTATTGAAATAACTTGTGAGTACAATAAGCGGGAATGTCATCTGCTCGGCTATAATTTTGAAGCCGGGAATCCGGAGATGAAAACCTTTGTGGAATCGCAAAAGCGGCGGCGTCATAAACGGGCCGGGAAAATGATTGAGAACCTGAACCGTCTCGGTTTCGATATATCGATGGAAGATGTAACCGCAGAATCCGGAACGCTCAATATCAGCCGCAATCACCTTGCTGCAGTGATGGTATCCAAGGGGTATGCTTCTCACAAGCGTCAGGTTTTCCAGAAATACCTGGGGGATCACGCCACGGCCTATTACAAAACCGAATATGATTCGGTAGAGCATGTTATTGAGTTAATTCACCGCTGCGGGGGCGTGGCTATTTTGGCTCATCCCGGTCTGCTTTATGTAGATGAAGACATCACCTATCTGATTAAAGCAGGTATCGACGGGTTCGAATGTATCCATCCCTCACACAACTACGCCCTTCAAAAACGCTATATCGCCATTTGTGAAGGCTATAACCTGCTCAAAACAGGGGGGAGTGACTTTCACGGGCACGATCAGTCGCAGGGACACTATTTCGGGACGGTAAGTATAGATCAGGAATGGGTTGATGCGCTTCTGCATGCTTGAGGGAACAGTTAGGTGTATGTCTAAACTCGGATGCCGTAGTGTTTTGCATTCAGTTCAGGTTTAGCGGTATTTTATTCAATGCAGAATCATTAATTTAAGATGCTTAACGAAAAGTGCTTTGATGTAATCCAGGACGGGTTATTAAGGGATTTTTCAACAAGATGATCCTTTTAAAGGATCGTCTTATTATTCAGTTTATTCACGTATTTATTATGGCTATCAAGCAAATAGAAGGCAAACTTAATCACTCGGAAGGCAATATCGGAATTCTGGTTTCCCGCTGGAATCATTTTATCACCAACCGGCTGTGTGAAGGCGCAATTCATGCCCTTAAAAAGCACGGCTATACGGATGATCAGCTTACCATAGCTTATTGCCCCGGATCGTATGAAATACCGCTTGCTGCTCAAAAAATGGCGGCTACGGGGAAATTCGACGCCATCATCGCTATAGGTGTGGTGATAAAAGGAGCCACAGCCCATTTCGATTTCGTTGCCGGATCTGCCAACAGCGGTATTATGCAGGTGAATCAACAAAGCGGCGTGCCGGTAATATTCGGTGTACTTACCACCGATACTATAGAACAAGCCGTTGAACGGGCCGGCACGAAAGCCGGTAATAAAGGCGAAGAAGCCGCACTCACCGCCATGGAAATGATATCTCTGCTTGATCAGATCGA
>PXDL01000433.1 GCA_003566395.1 Balneolia bacterium
AAAATACCAAAGACTTAGAAGCACTTATTCAAGCCGAAAAATAGTATCTACTATATTAGCTTCATTGTGCTAACAAGCGGTTCAACCGGTCAGCGCCCCTTGATTTTACTGCATTCACTGCTGATGCGAATGCTTGCCGTATTCACTATTTCCCGCGTTGCCGTTGCCGCTTAAACGCCAATCCGTTATGCAACAAGCCGACACCCTCTTATTCGTACCAATGTAGAATTAAGACGAATAATCACCTTCGTCATAAGCATGCCCTAAACAACTCTCAATCGTACCAATGTGGAATTGTGACCAAAGCCGGAATTCGCGATATTTTCAACTTCCTACTTCCGGCTCTTAAGCCTCGTAAAAAATACCTTTTATCAGCGCCATGTAAGAAAAAATTTACAGGCGCTTATAGCTCCGGCGGTGGGATCCGGTATCGGGCCATCCTCTAAATCCCCCTTCGGAAGGGCTGACTTTTACCGGTCTCTTTCGCCTTCCAGCTTACAACAAACCTCCGGAAAGGCGTGTCCATATACCCGGTAACGTTACGGTGCATTACGAGAACCTTCACCGGCGGGCGATCTTGCTATATTGTTCTTAGAGTTTTTTAACCGGTATTTCCCGATAGCCTACAGATTTTTGAAATCGCTCCTTGTGGTTTCTAAGAATTTGTGCTATTTACGGAAGGGGTTACAGCCATACGATTCAGACAGAAAAAAGACCATCAGGAACATGAAATTCAGGATATTTCTTACAGCCAACAGCGAGAGGGTCCCTTTCGATTATGCCCATCAGCTTTGCAGTATTTTTCATCACTGGCTGGGGCCGAACGAGCTTCACGATATCATGAGTCTGTATTCGCTGGGCTGGCTGAAAGGCGGCAAGGCTACAGGCGGCGGGCTTGAGTTTGACGACGGGGCGACCTGGGATATCGGCATCCACGACGACGCCATCGCCGAGCGGCTGGTTCGCGGGCTGCTGCTTAAGGATTTTGATTTTTACGGAATGCGTATCCGCAAAGTGAATCCGCTCGAGCCGCCTGCTTTCTCTGAAGGCAGCCATCGCTTTCTGGCCGGCAGCCCGGTGCTGCTTCGCAGGGTGGAAGATAACGGCAGCCGGACCCACCTCACCTGGAAGGACCCCGAAAGCCGGGAGGTGCTGGAAAGGGGGATTCAGAAAAAAGCCGGTGAAGCTTCCCTGGCGGAAGCCGCAGATTTGAGGCTGGATTTCGACCGCACCTACCGCAACCCCAAAACCCGACTGGTAACCATCAAAGACATTCAAAACCGCGCCACCGTTTGCCCCCTGGTAGCCGAAGGCCCGCCCAAAGCCCTGGAGTTCCTCTGGACCGTAGGCGCCGGCGAACTCACCGGCGTGGGGTTCGGGAGTTTGGATCATACGGACCCACTTCGTAACGGATCGTAATGGTACGGAAGATCAAATCATTCAAAGAAAGACTTACATTTTATGCAGGTAATCAAATAAACAATCTCTTATGCAATTAACAGCACGGCAAGGAATTTATTTAGCGGCATTACTGCACGATATAGGCAAGTTTTGGCAAAGAGCAACTAAAAGCAGAAAGGTGCTGCCTCAAGAAGTATTGAATCTCGAAGGTGATTTGTGCCCGAAAAGCAACCAGGGACACGCTTCACACATACATGTCCTATTTACCTATGCTTTTTTTATTAAGCACTCGAATATTCTACCGGAATCCTTTGAAATTGATGGCGAACAAGTGGGGATCGCCAGACTTTCCGCCCGTCACCATCGCAGGGATCTGAGTACTTCGGAACGTATCATTATGTTTGCCGATCGTTTGTCATCCGGACAAGACCGGCGGGAAGATGAAGAGCCTGATGATCCGGGGCAAGGTAGTTCCATGAATTATAAATACAAAAAAATACCACTTCTTAATGTCTTCGATGCCGTTTATCGAATCCGACCTAAAAAAGAAAGAAGTTACTTTCCTTTAAAACCACTTGTGATAGATGCATCTGTTTTCCCCGAGGTTATTGAGCAACTGGACGAAAGCAGGGAATCTGATTACGCTGAATTGTGGGATGGCTTTGAAAATGAATTCAGAAAACTTCCGACCGGAACGGCTTCGGTTTTTATACAATCGCTGGATCACCTATTGAGGAAGTACACCTGGTGTATTCCAAGCGCTACCAATTCAATGCCGGATGTATCTCTGTACGATCACCTTAAAACCACCGCAGTGATTGCTGATTGTTTATTCGATACACGTGATCAAAACCCCTTGCCGGACAGTTTTGAAAATCTTGAAAAAGAAAAAAGCAGTCGTTTTACTTTATTAGCCGGTGATTTCTCCGGTATTCAAAAGTTTATCTATCAGATAAGTTCTAAAGGAGCCGCAAAAACGTTGAAAGGCCGATCGTTTTTCGTGGGATTACTACAGGATGCCATTATCGATAAGTTGCTGAGCGTTTATGATTTGATGCCAAGTCATGTATTGATGAAAAGTGGCGGGCGTTTCCAGCTTCTACTTCCCAATGATGAAGATAAGTTTGAAGCTGTAATGGATTTCATACAGGAAGCCAACTTAGCTTTAAGAGAACAATATGATGGCGTACTTTATCTGGCGACCGGTAGTGTGGATTTTGAGGCCGAAAAATTCATGGAAAACGGAGCTTACTCCGAAATGGTTGGCGTGGCTTATCGGAACATCGAAGCCGATAAATCCCGGCGCTTTGCACGGGCTATAAACGCGGAGTTTTTTATGCCGGGCAAGGTGAAGGGTACGAAGGCGGTTCAGGTATGCCACGTCACTGGAGTAGACCTTGACGAAAAAGAGGCTGAAATTCTTGGGGACGCAGACTCTGAAGTCTATATAAGTAAGGTAGTGAAAGATCAAATGGATCTTGGCAGGCGGCTGAAAGGGGCGAAGTTTGTTGTGAAAGTTGTCGGTTCGTATGGTTTCTCACCATTAGCCGGATTCATGAAAAAAAGTTATCCCGGTGATGAGGTTTCCTACCTTATATATGATGATTTTGGAACGGTGGAGCTGAAAAAACTTCAAGACCGGAACCTCAGGGTACTTGAGGTTATCTCCCTGAACGATACAGACTTTTTGGATGAAAACAGCCATGAAGCCGATATAGCCCGGGGTTTCCAATTTTACGGTGCGGCCTGGATTCCGGATGATGTTACAGATAATGGTGATGGAAGAGCGGTAGAGTTTACAGACATTGCCTCAGATGAAGTCAACGACCTGATGGCAGTTGTCAGAATGGATGTTGATAATCTGGGAGCGTTGTTCAGAGATGGTTTTGTTATAAATACAAAGGGAGCGGAGGAAGAGCATTTTGGAAGTATTTCAAGGTACAGCACACTAAGTAACCATCTCGATTGGTATTTCTCGGGTTATATGCACCATTTATTTTCAAAGCACTTCGACGCGAAATCGTCTCTTGATGAAACGTTCACTGCACCCAATATAAGAGGTGATAAGCCGTCAAATCATATCCTTCCTGTATATGCAGGAGGGGATGATGTGTTTCTTCTCACCCGCTGGGATATGGCACATCAGGTTGCAAAAAAAATCTACGATGACTTAAAAAGATTCACCAACAGACATGAAAGAGTTAGCATTTCCGGCGGGCTACACATGGTGCACGGGAAATATCCGATTCACAAAGCGGCATCGGATGCTGAAGAGTCGGAAAAAATGGCTAAGAAGCTACCCGATGCCACCGGGAAAGCCGCCAAGGATGCATTATGCATTTACGGCCTTCCGCTTGACTGGAATGATGTTGAGCTAACTACAGACCTG
>PXDL01000557.1 GCA_003566395.1 Balneolia bacterium
GCCGTTCCGTGGCGGATTCCTCCTGCGGATACTGCAAATTCCTGAAAACCAGTAATCTTCAGGAATGAATCCAGGATGATCAGCCCGCTGAGAACAATATCGGCACGGCCTTCCATTACAACCGGGTAGTCACGAACCATCTCCTCCGGAGTATGCGATGCGGCATAGGTAATCCATTTACCCAAAGTCTGACGATTGATCATCATTCCGTTTAATGCGCCCGCATCGAATTTTCTGTGTCCTGCTTCCATATAGGCCAGGGTTGTAACGGTTCCGGCTACACCGATCATTAAGGTACGGTCACGGCTCGATTCCAGCATTTTCCGCACGCTTTGTTCGCCGTTGAAAATTGCGTTTGCTGCTTCCCGGCAAGCCTCAACCTGATACATTTCGGGATGAACTCTGTGGCCGGTATTGAGAAAACGTTCTGAAAAGCGAACACAGCCAGCATCAACCGATCTAAAAATGGAAGGCCCCCGGCTTTTGGAAACAAAACCTGCGGCAAATTCAGTACTTCCACCCCCGATATCAAGCACTACCGCATAATCATACGCCTTTAATACCGATTCAGGCAATGCCGACAGCGCACCTGTAAATGTTCGTTCCGCCTCTTCCGGACCGGTTAGCAAACGAATACGGTAACCGGTGGATTTTTTAACCATATCGAGAAACGCGTCTCTGTTTGCCGCATCCCTGACCGCGCTGGTGGCGGTAACTTCCGTCAGCACATCTTCAGATTTAACCCCTTCTTCAGCAGCCGTTTGCGCGATGATCGCCCGATAATCACTTAACACCTTTAAGACCTGCTGCATGTTTTCAGGGCTCAGTTTCCGCGAAGCATCCACTCCCCTTCCAAGCCTTGGAACACGCTGTTCTTCGCGAATGGGTACCAATTTTCCATCGCGCTCCGACGCTATCAAAAGAAGCACGGTGTTTGTACCAATATCGATTGCAGCAACCATAGACTTCACTTAGCTGCTGACGGCTTTTGAAACACAAGCCCGATCCACTCCCCTTCCTGCACTTTCTTCAGGAATTTAAGTGCGTTATACGGTACGATATTACGAATGCCGGACTCATCCGACTCAAGAAGTCCCGATAACATCAAATACCCGCCCGGCCTGAGATGCATGCACAATTTCGCGGCCATATCCTCTAAAATATTTCGGTTGATGTTCGCCATTACCAAATCGTAGGAAGCATCTTCAGGAATAACCCCGTCATCACCCTGCACAACGGTAAACTGTTCTGAAACACCGTTAAGCAAAACATTCTCAAGCGTATTAACCGAACTCCATTCATCAACATCAAAACCGAACACGGAAGAGGCTCCGAGCTTGATGGCTGCAATGCCCAAGATCCCCGTTCCTGTACCCGCATCAAGTACAGATAGTGTATCGCCGTCAGCGTTTCTTTTACACTGCTCAACGACCCCGGGCATCATCCGGAGCATGATACGGGTCGTTTCATGATATCCCGTGCCGAACGACATTTTAGGGTCAATTTCAAGGGTGATGCGCTCCGTGTCCTCTTCCCGCGTTGATTCGGTTGCTGCCGCCCAGCTCGGCCTGATATAAAACCGGCCTACCTGCATGGGCTGAATGGTCTGCTCCCATTCCTCATTCCAGTTTCGGTCGTCCCCCCGCTCTTCCGATTCTATATGGGCACCATCACCGTAAGCCGTAAGGATTTGCTCGATCGCCTCACGGTTCACATCATTCATCATCTGCTCGGATATCCACGCGGTGAGATGGTCTTCTTCCTGATCAAATCCATCAAAATCCATGGCATCGAGTTCAGCAATGAGCATCTCCTGATAAGCTGAGTGTACGTTAATGCGCAGTTTGATATAGGGCATGATATAGATGTGGTTAGCCTGGATTCAGAGTCTGTTATAGATCAATTCGAGCAGCACTTCACCAACTTCTCCGAGCACGTCGCGGTCAATAATTTCGATGTCGTCGCCATGTGTGTGCCACCAGGGCGGGAAGTTCCAGGTTCCGTCGCCGTAGCCCGGCTGCCGGCTTTGATGGATAATGTTGATGGTAGGAAGTCCGTATTCCTCGTTGAGTATCATATGATCATCCTGCACATACATGCCCGGCTCATTGAGAAATCGTTCGAAGCCCAGTTCATCAGCGATGCTCCACACCTCCTGCTGAACGGCAGGCGCATAGCGGGCGGAGTACTGTTCCAGCGGGAAAAGGGCCTCCCGGCCGCCAACCATATCAAGCAGAATTCCGAAACGCGGCATGTAACCGGGCACCGGCGGGTTTGCCGACCAATACCGGGAACCGAGAAAATAATTCGCCAGATCACCCTCTTCGCCGTAATCTTCCCCGTCAAAAAGAATGATGTCCACCCCGATAGGCGGAGGATTATCAGCCATAATTCGGGCTAACTCCAGCAGCACCGCCACTCCGCTTGCGCCGTCGTCTGCTCCCATGAGCGGGGTATCTCTGGCGTCGGGATCGTCGTCGTGCTCAGCCCTGGGCCTTGTATCCCAATGGGCACAAAGCATGATGCGGTCGGATGCAGTCGGATTAAAAGAGGCGATAATATTTACCATATCCAGGACTTCGTCATAGCCCTGATGCTCAAATTCCTGGGTAAAAACCGCCCGCCTGCCGGCATACTCCCGAAGCTTTTCGGTGAACCAGGCCGATGCAGCCCTGTGCCCTTCGCTGTTGGGATTTCGCGGGCCGAACGCAAGCTGAGCTTCAATAAAGGCAAATGCAGAATCAGCGCTGAAGGATGGTACGTCACGGCCGCGGTCGGTAAAATCGATGCCGTCGTCAAGTGCCGTATCGGGGGTGTCGTCAGTGCTGCATGCAGCGAGCATCATACAAAGTAATACAGCGGCACTAAGCCGGGAAATAATAGCTGTCATTTCGTAAGGTTGAATCGATCAAATTTCTGGACGGGTTTAAAAAGTAAGCCGCAAGATACAAAGTCCGAACAACAGATATTTTTTAAACCGAAAGCCTCAGCTCTTCCACCCGCTGCATAATTTCTTCCCTCTTCAGATAGCGGTATTTCTCCGGGAGAAGTGCTCTTGAGGTGCACTCTTTAACAGCAAGCAGCGTCTGAAGCTCAATTTCCTCGGGATACGTTGGCGGAAGAAAATCCTTGAACGTATCTTCAAGTATATCAGCTGAAACACGCTGTTTTCCTTCAACGGCCGCACGGAATTTTGCCCTTGTAAGCGCGGCTTCCATGTCGGCCCCGGAGTACACATGCATGCCCGAGCGGATAGATTCCGGAACTTCGTTTTTGGTCATAACCAGGCCGGTCTTGCGTTTCATGGCCTCAAAAATTTGGATGCGCTCTTTCTCCGTTTCGGGATAAAAAAGGGCCAGATGTTCCTCGGCACGCCCCTGCCGCTTCAGGTCAACCGGCATGAGATCCGGCCGAGCGGTCATCAAAAACCAGATGATACGTCCCCGGTTTTCCGTATTACTCATGAAACTCGCAATTTTGGCGAATACCCGGCTCGACACCCCGCTGTCGCCAGAAGCTGAACGGTCACCCAGATAAGCGTCGGCTTCATCAATCATAACGGCTACCGGAGCCATTGCTTCCAGCAGGGTCAGGATTTTTTCGAGATTTCCCTCGGTGACGCCCTGCCATTGTGACCTGAAATTTTTAAGCTTTACCATGGGGATACCTACTTCGCCGGCGAAACAGGTTACCAGAAACGTTTTCCCAGTTCCTACCGGACCGCACACCAAATAGCCCATCGGAAGCACATCACCCCGGCCC
>PXDL01000259.1 GCA_003566395.1 Balneolia bacterium
ATCCCAGCCTTCAAATAGAACTTCTCTATGATCAGCTTTCCCATCACCTGTTGTATCTTTCAGAAACAGGGTTTGCGGCGCCTGGTGAACTACCACCCCACCATCGACAAACTCAAGGCTTGTGGGTATGTTCAGACTGTCAGCAAATTCTGTAAATTGATCCGCTTGCCCGTCACCGTTGGTATCTTCCAAGATCATAATCCGGTCTTTACCACCACCGTCTGGCCAGAAATCCCTGGGAAACGGATATTCAATCGACTCAATCACCCACAGTCGCCCTTGTTCATCCCAGTCCATATAGATCGGATTCACGATATCGGGTTCAGAGGCAAAAAGCTCCACCCTATAGCCGGGCTGAACAATCATTCGATCAATGGCCGTAATAGCATCCAGAGGTTTTTGTTTCTGATAATACCTTGGGTTATTGGCTCCCCGATCCATGGGCCCTACCTCTTCCTCATAGCGAAGGCGCTCCTCGTGCGGCGGAGGAAATGGCACATCCAAAACATCATAAGTAAACGGATTCTCTATAGTACGTGCAGCTAACTCCGCCTGCACATCCTGACCTGCTGCCCATCGTATTCCCCGTTCCAGCAGATCCTGGAACCCCGGATTCTGCCAAGTCCGCTCATCGTGGCCCCATGCTGTGTAAAACACCCGCCCTTCGCCCTGCGTGCGGATCCATGTCCAGGGCTCGTCTTCGCGGTAGGAAAGCACCGTACGATTCTCTTCATTGTGCTGCTGATGGACATAGGTTTCATCCCAGCTGGCAAACCCACCGAAGCCCTGCATGATCTCGTGATTGGGCTCAGCAATCCGGGTTTGGAAAGTGCCGGTTCCGTGGCTTTCAAACGCCCCGCCCAGCAGGGCAATAAATTCCTGCGAATCCCGGAAATTCCCAGAAGCTGAATGAATCGGCACAAAACCGCCTCCTTCCTCCACATAGCTTACCAGCGCCTCAATCATACCGGGATCCGTTTGCGGGTAATGCGGACCATGATAATTCGCATAGTGTAATACCGCATCGTATCGGCGGAGGTTTTCCAAATTAATATCATCAAGATCACTTGTATAGACCAGTTCAATACCCCGGTCGAGCATCGGACGGGCCACGTCCCGCAGCCGCACGCTTGGTTCATGCCCACGGTCATCACCTAAAAAGAGTACACTCAACCGTGGCTCCTTTTCATTTATTTCCGTCTGCTGATCAGAGGAATTACAAGAACTAAATGTTAGTCCCAAAAGAATAAGGAAAGTAATGCCAGCCCAGACGGTACACGTTATTGGTGATTTCATAATTGTACGGTTTTTGATTGTTCAGCATCTCTGAGGACCAGGAAACTGCTGCGAGTTTACAGATTAATGTTTAACTCTTTAAATAATCGCGCCTGTGCTTCAATAGCCCGTTCGGTGGCCAGGCGTTCCACACTTGATGCACCAAAGAAATCGGCCACACCCGTGGTGTGTTCAAAGATGTACTGCGCATCCTCAGGCTCGGCAATGGGCCCGCCATGACAGAGTACAATGATATCCTCACGGATCGCTTTGGCGGCATCGTGCATCTTTTGAATCCGCTCGGCCGCCTCTTCAAGGGTGGGGGCCACTCCTTCACTTACTCCGATGGATCCACTCACCGTGGTGTTCATATGCGTCACCAACACGTCGGCTCCGGCCCGGGTCATCTTCTCTGCCTGCTCTACGTCAAATGCGTACGGACAGGTCAGCATCTCAAGTTCATGCGCTTGGCGAATCATCTCCACCTCCAGGTCATAACTCATGCCGGTCTCCTCAAGAATCTGACGAAAATTTCCGTCAATTACTCCTACGGTCGGAAAGTTTTGAACACCATCAAAGCCCATTTTTTTTAGCTGTTTTAAAAATACCGGCATCAATCTGAAAGGGTCTGTCCCGCAAACTCCGGCAAGGACGGGTGTATCCTGTACCACCGGTAGTACTTCCCGGGCCATATCCACCACAATTTCATTCGCATCCCCATAGGCAAGTATACCGGCTGCGCTGCCACGGCCGGCCATCCGGTATCGCCCCGAATTATAAATAATGATGATGTCCACCCCTCCTTTTTCAGCAAACTTGGCAGAAATCCCAGTCCCGGCTCCTGCTCCAATAATTGGTTTTTTCTTATTTACCTAATCCTTTAGTCGTCGTAAACATTCTTGGTATGGTATGAATGGAATAATTTATAATCGTTTTAATTTTTTAATTTAATAGAAGCTCAATGATTCAACTAATATAATCGCCTTGTATCCTACTTATTTGTAGTAGTATTTTATGAACGTACTGCTTAATTATGTTTCAAATCAGACCTGGAACTATGGGATAAAAGCTTCAACAAACTTTCTGCAAATTCGATTGCGAATTCTAGATCGTTAATATGATAATTTATTTTTTTAATTTTTACATGTTGCAATGAATGATCTTCAAGAGCTTTAAATAGAAAATTATTACCTTCCGGATCGTAAAATGGCTGTCCTTTTTTGTCTATCATACTCACCCCTTTTAATGGAAAATAAAGTAAGACCGGGACAGTTTACTCATTTAATTTTTCGACAATTTGCTTACCGATCACCTTACAGTTCTCTGCCGATGTCCTCATCAGAGTAACTGTTGGATTACACTTATGCAGGTTACTGTTTTTATATTGTTGTGGAACAGTATTCATAGCATAATAATTTACTATATCCAGCGCCCCGCATGAAACTACCTGTGGAATCCCGGTCCTGGGCGCTGTTTTCAGACGATCCGAGGCCAAAGGCTCCGCTATTCGGAGATCAATACCCCCTGCATGGCCATGTAGTGCCCCCCGAATGTACAGATGTAGGGGTAAATGCCCGCCGGTGGCACCGTAAAGGTCACCTTTACCGTCTCCCCCGGTGGTGCGAGCGGTGTATAGGCGATAATGCGATCCATCTCGCCGGGCGGAATGTAGTCGTTCGCCTGTGCCACCAGAGCCGCCTGGCCCACCGGAAGAACATCTTCACGGTTCCATACAAAGACCACATTGTGCGTCATCGTAGGGCTGGTGCCGCGGTTCACATAGGTAATGGTGAGCCGGCTGCCGGCCGGGGCGCGAATCTCGGTGACGTCAAACTCCATCACGTCACCATCGGTTACAATGGTAATCTCGTTATGAATACCCGAGGCATCCTCCTCTTCTACATCCCGGGCTGCAGGTCGGCTTTCACTCTCGTACCAGCGACTCAGCAGGTCGGAAAAACCGGCGATCTGCTCCTCTTGGGCCAGATCTCCAAGTTGGTCGAGCAGCTCGCGCTCCCCCTCATTGAGAGTTGGCACCTGTCCCTCAGGCCAATGGGCAGCTACAGAAGTGAGAAAGACCTCCCGGATCGCAGGATGAGCCTCTGCAGCGTCCGAAAGCAGCGGGAATACCGTCCCTGAGGGGGCGATCCTGGCGTAGTGAGTGGAGACCACTCGCAGCGTCTGCGCTGCGGAGGGGGCAAGCGACTCCTCCTCAAGCGGAGGATTTCCATCGCTAAAGGCGGCCTGAAGGAAAGCGACATCATTACGAGCACCGGCCGCTGTGACTCCGTCGGGGATCCAGCGATCGTTCACATTCTCCGGATCCTTCAGAAGGTTCCACACCTCCCCACCCACGCGATCGGAGAGCGGCATCCCGGAGATGGCCAGAAGTGTGGCCAACCGTACATGTGGTTCGCTGTCGTGAAGCAGATTCCTGTCGAAAATGGTTTGCAGTGACGCCTCTGTGGAGGGCAGCAGCGAGC
>PXDL01000515.1 GCA_003566395.1 Balneolia bacterium
CGAATGAAGTGCCGTCAACAATGATGGTGGCACCCTGCAAGGGCGTGCCGGACTCATCTTCCACAATGCCTGAAACCGGCACAGGATCGGACATGAATATGTGTAGTATGGTAATGAGTGTGATCATGATGTGTAATGTTGTCTAATTATAATGCAATAAAGTTGCATTTGAAAGTCTTTTCTGAACTTGCCGGATAATTATCCGAAACGGAAAAGCGTGATTTCAACCGTTGTTGATAGTTTGGATGCTATAAATTAGATAAGACTAAATAAAACCACAACTATTTTTAACTATCAGTGATATATATGTGATTAAATATTTAATATGAATTGCAGAAAAAAGAGAATAGGCGTATATTTTACCTCTTAATATTTTGATATATCTAAATAATATGACGCCCAAACTCACCGAGTCTCAGGAGGATTATCTTAAGAAGATTTTCCTTCTTTCCGAAAAACATGATAACCCGGTATCGGCTCTCGATATCTCGGAACACTTGAAGGTTAAACCGGCTTCGGTAACAAATATGCTCAAAAAGCTCTCGGAGTTGAATCTGGTGGATTACAAACCTTATTATGGAGCACGGCTGACCCGCGCCGGTGAGTTGGTAGCTCTTGAAGTGTTGCGACATCACCGGCTGTTGGAACTCTATTTGTCGGAGATATTGGGTTTCGGATGGGAAGAAGTACATGAGGAAGCCGAAAAGCTTGAGCATGTTATTAGCGAAAGGCTGGAAGCCAAAATCGCTGAAAAACTCGGGCATCCCACTCATGATCCCCACGGAGATCCGATTCCCTCGGCCGATTTGGAGCTGCCCGACGACTCCCACCGATATCCGCTTACCCGGCTGAAAGTCGGTCAGAAAGGCTTCATTTCCAGAGTGACAACCCAGGATACCGATAGCCTGAATATGCTTTCGAGGCTGAATCTGACCCTTAAAGCCCAACTCGAAATTATAGGGCAGGAACGAAACGGAGTGCGGGTTGAAGTAGAGCAAGACCGTTTTCTGCTGCCTCTTGAACTGGCATCTAAAATCTGGGTAGAAACCCACTAACCAAATTGAATATGAAGCTGAGATACCTTTCCGCTATTGTTATCGCTTTTGTGATTCTCATCACCGTTTTAACGGGTTGTGGAAATGATGAATTCGATCAGGATCGCCCGTTCGTGGTAACCACAACTATGATGCTTGAAGATGCGGTCATCAACATAGCCGGAGATTTTGTCCGGGTACACGGCATTATGGGTCCGGGTGTGGATCCTCATGTTTACCGTGCCACTCCGGCCGATTTCCGCAGGCTGGAACAGGCTGACCTGATCATTTATAACGGCCATTTTCTTGAAGCCCGTTTGTCCGAAATTCTGGCACGTATGCCGGACCGAACGCATGCTGCTACTGAAGTTTTGGATGAAACCCGGCTGATCGAAGCCTACGAATATGGAGGAAACTTTGACCCGCATGTATGGTTTGATGTTGCTCTGTGGGCCGAAGTGGTAAAGGGAATAGGGGAGCGCCTCGGTGAACTCCTTCCTGATGAAGCCCGGTCTATTTCAGAAAATACAGAGCAGTACATTCAGGAATTATATCTGCTGCACGACTGGGTAGCCCACAGGATAGACGAAATTCCCGAGCAGCGCAGGCTTTTAATAACTGCTCACGATGCATTCGGTTATTTCGGCAAAGCTTATAATATCCGTGTAGAAGGGCTGCAGGGGCTCAGCACACAAAGTGAATACGGTTTGCAGGACGTCTCCGGAATGGTAAGGTTGATAATGGACCGTCAGGTTCCTGCTATATTTCTCGAAACCAGCATTGCGCCACGATCCGTACAATCGTTGATAAACGGAGTCAAAGAGAGAGGCGGAGAAGTTCGGCTGGGCGGGGAGCTGTTTTCAGATGCAATGGGTGAGCGCGGGACCGAAGAAGGAACCTATATTGGAATGGTTCGCCACAATGTTAATACGATAGTTGAGGCGTTAAAATGAAAACAGCCCGATCGTCACAATCACCACCGGTAGAGGTTCACGACCTGACGGTTTCTTATCAGAATAAGCCGGTGCTCTGGGATATCGACTTTTCGCTGCCTGAAGGAAAACTTATCGCAATTGTAGGACCGAACGGGGCTGGAAAATCGACCCTGATAAAAGTTATTATGGGCTTGATTGAGCCTGTTTCCGGTCATTCCCTCATTTATGGTAAACCGCTGAGTCAGATGCGCAAACGTATCGCCTATGTTCCTCAGCGCGAAACGGTTGACTGGAATTTTCCTGTAAGCGTTTCGGATGTGGTGCTCATGGGCCGTTATGCCCATTTACGGCTTTTCCAGCGTCCGGGAAAAGCTGATCGTGAGGCCGCCGCCGATGCGCTTGAAAAAGTAGGGATGAGTGAGTTCGCCGGTCGTCAGATTTCCCAGCTTTCCGGAGGACAGCAACAACGGGTATTTCTGGCGAGGGCCCTGGCGCAGAACGCCGACATCTACTTTATGGACGAGCCTTTCGCCGGCGTTGATGCATCAACCGAAGATCATATTCTTGAGCTGCTCCGTACCCTGCGAACCAGGGGGAAAACGGTAATTGTGGTACACCATGATCTGCAAACCGTCTCCGGATACTTCGACTGGGTGATGCTCCTGAATCTGCGCCTGGTGGCTTTCGGCCCCATGGAGGATGTTTTCACAAAGGAAAATTTGCAGAAAACCTATGGAGGCCACCTTAATATCCTGTCACAGGTGATAGAACTTTCCCGAAAACAAAAGTTCATCCGGGAATCGGGCCATGAGTGAGGTGTTCATTGAATTTATTTCCCTGAGTGATCCGAATCTGCGCTGGGTGCTGGCGGGAACGGTGCTTCTCGGGCTTTCGGCGGGTGCTTTGGGTTGTTTCGCCGTGCTGCGCGAGCGTGCCCTTGTGGGTGATGCCGTAGCCCATGCGGTCTTGCCCGGCGTCTGTCTCGCCTTCATCATAACCGGAGATAAAGATCCGCTAATGCTTTTGCTGGGATCGGTTTTATTTGGATGGATAAGCCTGCTCGTGATGGATTTTATCATCCGCAATTCTAAAATTTCGGCCGATGCGTCAATCGGGATGGTGTTATCGGTATTCTTTGGGCTGGGCGTGGTGATGCTCACCTGGATACAATCCAGCGGGAATGTGAACCAAAGCGGGCTGGATGCATTTCTGTTCGGGAATGCCGCCTCCATGCTTCCCGAAGACGTCATGCTCTTTGGTTTTGTGAGCCTGATGGTCTTGGTGGTTATTATCGTACTTTTCAAAGAACTCAAACTCGTAACATTCGACCCCGCCTTCGCTTCAGTAATCGGCTACCCTCTCAAGCGCATAGAATTTCTTATCGCCACGCTTTTGGTGGTAACCATCACGGCCGGTCTTCAGGCGGTAGGGGTGGTGCTTATGGCTTCCATGCTCATCATACCGGCGGCCGCGGCCCGCTACTGGACCGACACGCTTTGGGTAATGCTGGTCGTAGCAGCTCTGACGGGCGGTTTCGCTGCCATATCCGGATCGTTCGTGAGTTACGCGGCCCCTTCCATGCCCACAGGCCCCTGGATGGTGGTTTCGGCGGCCCTGATATTTGTACTTTCCTTTTTTCTTGCACCCGGGCGCGGTGAGTTTCGCAAGTGGAGGCACCGCCGGACGCAGCAGCAGAAAGTGAGGGAGGAAAACATCCTGAAAACCCTCTATCAGCTTGAGGAGAAAGATCGGGATCAGGAGAGGGTTCGCACCATTCAGGATATCATGAAACGCAGGAGGATGCAGCGTTCAGAACTGAAACGCGGGATCAAGGGGCTTGAGAAGAAGAAACTGACTACCCATTATAAAGGAAAACCCGACGGCTTCGTCCTGACCGAAAAAGGCCGCGAAGATGCCCGCCGTATCGTACGGGTTCACCGCTTGTGGGAACTTTATCTGACCGAAAAACTCGAAATAGCCGGCGATCACGTTCATGATGATGCCGAATCGATGGAACACGTCATTACCCCCGAGCTTGAAGAACAGCTTTTGACTATTCTCGATCACCCCGAAGCCGACCCTCATAACCGAATTATCCCGAAATCGGGGAAAAAGAACTGATATGTCAACCTTCTGGATTATTCTTACGGCCTGTCTTGCTTCATCGGCCTGTGCGCTGGTGGGCAGTTTTCTGGTGCTGCGCAAGCAGGCGATGCTGGGTGATGCAATCTCACATGCCGTGCTTCCCGGAATCGCTATTGCGTTTCTGTTAACGGCATCGCGTAATACCTTCCCGATGCTCATCGGTGCCGGTGCCTTCGGCCTGCTAACAGTGTATCTGACCGAGAAACTTCAGCGGCGGGGACGGCTTATGAATGACGCCTCTATGGGTATTGTATTTACCACGCTTTTTGCCATCGGGGTCATCATCGTAACTGTTTTTGCAGGGCAGGTCGATTTGGATCAGGAATGTATATTATATGGAGAAATCGCCTATGTACCCTGGGATATCTGGATTTTCAATGGGATGAATATGGGACCACGTCCGGTTTGGATTCTGGGCTTCGTGCTGCTTCTCAATATTGCTTTTGTTACCGGCTGCTACAAAGAGCTAAAAATATATGCCTTCGACCGTCAGCTGGCCGTGAGTATGGGTATTCCTGTGCTATTTGTTCATTACGGTCTGATGGGAACCGTCTCTTTTTCCACCATCGCCGCTTTTGAAAGTGTGGGGGCTATTCTCGTTGTTGCCCTCATTGTGGTACCGCCGGCCACGGCTTACCTGTTAAGTCAGCGGCTCTCCCTGATGCTGGTACTTTCTGTTGTCTTCGGGATTATGAGTTCGGTGAGCGGCTACTATCTTGCTTTATGGACCAACAGCTCCATAGCCGGTGCCATAGCTGTTATGACCGGTGTATTTTTTATGTTGGCATTATTTTTCAATCCTGCGGACGGTGTTATTGTTAGGCGGTTTAGAGGGCGTTCGGAGAGCTCAAAGCAGATGCTTGAGTTTATTCCCGAGCGAAGGGAAACAAAAGTTTCAGTGAGATGAAGTTCAACCACATTGCATGGATTGCCCTTGGAGGAGCTTTAGGCGCCGGATTGCGCTATGGTTTTTTAATGTTAAACCCGTTCGGCAGCGAGTATGCATTTTGGGTAATAATGCTGGAAAATATTGCCGGCTCATTTCTTCTCGGGCTGCTTGTTGGACTTATCGGCAGGCAAGTTTTAGAAGAACATCCCTGGGGAAGTTTTCTGGGAACCGGACTTCTTGGATCGTTTACCACGTTTTCCGCCTTCTCCATCGATCTTTATCTGACTGCTTCTATAAGTTATTCCGTTGCCGCAGTTTATGGAATAGTAAGCGTTGCCGGAGGCCTTGCAGCGGCTATTACAGGCATTAAACTTGCGGGAAATATGAGCAGTGAACCACGTTAACGGCTGATCGGATTATGGATATTGAGGTATTATTTCTGGTAATGACCGGAGGCGCGGCCGGTGCTGTAGCGCGCTATGGTCTTAATAATGTTGTAACAAAAAAAACCGGTCCTGATTTTCCATTCGGGACTCTGGTAATAAATGTATCGGGATCTTTCTTAGCCGGAATTATTGCGGGATTGGCAATTGAGCTGGATATCCCGGCTGTTTGGACCTACGGAATGCTTACCGGATTTTTAGGTTCCTTTACAACCTTCTCAACCTGGATGGTGCAATCGGTTGCCCTTATCGAGAAAGGCCAAACTATCAAAGCCGCAATTAATATAGGTGGATCGGTGGCGGCGGGTTTGACGGCAGCCGTTGCAGGCCTAAAACTCGCGTTTATGTTATTGTGAAGTCCCTGGAAAAATTTTCTTACCGGCCGAAAGTAATTCATTAACTGAGATACTCATTAGCTGCCGAACTGGCGGCGAAGCACCATGCCGTTCAGCCATTCGGTTTTCCTGTGATAGTGAATAGTATGGTAGTGATTCTGCCGCTGCAGCGACCAGTTATTGAATGGAAAACGATCGTTGCCGAGCCGGGTTCTTATAAAAAAGAAAACCCGGTTGGGATCAGTTTTGTCAAAGCCGTAAATCCAGCGTCTTTCGTTGCCGAGAACGTCTTCGTACCAGGGCGGACCGAAGAGGATGTAAATCATGCCCATATCTGTTTTCCAGCCCGCCTTATAGGTCGAAAACTGCTTGTTGGCTTCAACCACGCGCTCATAATAGAGGCTCATTACATCTCTGGCCAGATCGGTGGTTTCAAGGTTGTGAACCCAGAATTCCTCAACATTTCTCCTGAGCTGGTCTTCATTTTCCACATCCATGAGTCTTTCGAATTCCGACTCGTTCATTAAATAAACAAGAGGTTCGGCAAGTTCGCGGGCAGATGCTATTTCCGGGAAATTCGGTGAACGGGTTCCGAAATCACGGGCGCGGTAGTTAATGGCATCCGATGGCGAGCCGTCGGCAGAATGGGTGGTAAAGACTTCAAAACGGTAGCTGCCGGTTTCAGGCATGGGAATGGTAAAATCCACCTCAATAGCTCCCGGTTCATCTTCAAAAAAACGGGTCTGCTCCTGTATGATTTCAGATTGGGAGTAGATGATGCCTCTGTTCCGGAGAGAGTTGCTTGGCAGGTTGCGAAACGACATATGGCGGGCGGGTTCGTGATCTGCCGTAAACTCAAGAAGCCGCATCCGCGCATAAACCGGTTCATCTTCGGACCCCCGTGTTACGAAAAAACGCAGGGTGAGGCTATCGGCTGTCGATTGTACGTCGTAGGTGCCAATTGTATAGTACTCTTCGGAATCAGGGTGAAAACTCAGCAGGCTGATGTCTGTAATGTTGCCGGTGGTTTCAAACAGATCGGGCAGTTCGGTGGTAATAGAACGGGAAAAGTTTTTGCCCGAGGCTTTGTCTTCCACGGTGGCGGTAATTTGGTAGGAGCCGGGTTCAACATCAAACAATTCGCGAAAGCGGAGACGTTCGTAGGTTTGTACCGCGTGGTCTGGATTTCCGTCGATTGAATGTACCGATTCTTTACGCTGAACAATGGATTCGCCCCCGGCTTCATCACCAGTATCTCGGTGAAGCTCGTACCTTACATTAAAGCGGGCCTGATATTGCTCGTCGGTTGTCCGGAATACCAGACTCCCTTTGGAAATCTCAACGGTTGTAAGAATGAAGGGTTCTCCTGCTTCTGTATAACTGCTTTGGGCGCTCAGGGTGAACTCGGGAGCTCCATCAACAAGTACAAGCGGCTGACCGATATCCACATCGTCGGGTACGTTAGTTGAGCTGCAATACATCAACAAAAAGGAAGCTGAAAGGATCAAAAAATAACGAAGGGTAAATGGAGGCTTCATAATTGAGGGGTTGTGCTTCAGTTTGAATTCATACGCGGCAAGTCGTGTAATTCTGCAGTTATCTTTAAACGAAGGAGTAGAGTAAAGATGATAATTACGGTTAAGTTCTCTTCATCGGTTTATCGGAAGCAGGCTTTGCAACACCGTTTAATGTACCGTCTTCCGGCCTGTCACAAAAATGGAACCCTCGGACAGATAACCTGCATATAAAGCAAAGGTATAGTTCACTGTGCCCGTTTGAAAGGAAGAACGATAGCCTGATGTAGCTTAAAGCCCATATATATAGATAAGGTTCCGGGTTTCAAAGGTTGAAACAGTTGAAAATTGAAATATAGCGTTCCTTTAAAATACATTCACATCATTATAATGAAGCGTTAGAGAAGTGTTCTTATTCCCGACTTCTGCCTTGTGTAACAATGAAATCCCCGGATAGACAGGTTATAGTATGATATGGTTTAACTGTTGCTGCGGGGTTGAATACGATGATATCCCCGTTATGTCAAACCTTCTAAAACAGAAGCCGGACGAATATTCGATTTTTTCTATATCCTCTTGAATGACAGCATGTAATATCAGCTATATATGTTTTCAGCATGAACTTTTTTTCAAATGCAAGTAAATAAGTATTTATAAATGTATTTACACTCATGAATAGGAAAAAAAATCTGAAAAGCGCTTGCAGAAGGTTGTTTCCGTTTCTAAAGATATGGCAATTAGAGAGTTGAGAGAACACAGGCACTATTGCTTAAAAAAATAGGGAAACCCCGGTTTGTAATTAATTTTATATTGTATTAATATTCAGTTTGACTGCTAAAATAGCTTTACAAAAAAGCCTCTGTTTGCAAAATGCTGTAGAAACAGAAAAAAATGCTCCTGAACTACTTTGGCGGGACTGCACGCAGAGGACACTTCAATAAAAATCATGCTAACCAACTCATGAGGTCATCTATGATAAATAAGATACTGGCATTCGCTGTATTGAGTTTAGTTGTAATGATGCCTGCTATTGTTTCTGCTCAAACAGGAACAATTTCGGGTACCGTTACCGATGGTCAGACGGGCGAGCCTTTACCGGGAGCTACGGTATTTCTCTCCGATCTCGGCCTGGGCCAGTCGACTAACCTTGATGGTGAATACACTATTAGCAATGTGCCTGTGGGCACTCATAATGCGCGCATTACCTATGTAGGGTATGTTGCACGTACTATGGAAGTCACCGTTACTGCCGGTGAAGAATCAACCCTTAACGTTGAAATGCAGCCCGATCGTGTGGAACTGCGTGACCTTGTTGTTACCGGTTACGGTGTACAGCCACGTCGTGAAGTTACCGGCTCGATTGCGCAAATCAGCGGTGAGCGAATTGCCGACCTGCCTGTTCAGACTTTCGACTCTGCTATTCAGGGTCGTGCAGCCGGTGTTACCGTAACATCCGCATCGGGTCAGCCCGGTGGTGGTGTTGTAGTACGGGTTCGTGGTACAAGTTCAATTACGGCCGGTGTTGATCCCCTCTATGTAATCGACGGTGTTCCCGTGGTTATCGGTGATGACGTATCTACACAGGCATCTTCAAACGCGCTTGCCGCCCTTGACCCTGCCGATATTGAATCTATCGAAATCCTGAAAGATGCAGCTGCTGCGTCTATTTATGGTGCTCAGGCTGCTAACGGCGTGGTACTTATTACCACCAAACGTGGTCAGGCCGGCCGGACACAATTCACTGTAAGCTCTCAGATAGGTGTTCGTGAAGCGGTTAATCAGTACGATATGCTTACAGGTCAGGAATGGACTCAAATGCAGATTGAAGGACGTCGTAATGATGCGCTTGTGAACCGCCGTCGTGGCGTGGTTGGAAATAATGCCAATCCTGATTTCCTTGAGCAAAACTTCCGCCGTGGACCGGTAGTAAGTCCTCAGCTGATCAACCTGCCCGAGTTTCAGGATGATGAAGAAGAAGCGGCCTTCCTTGCTGATCTCTACAATCCGGAAATTACCCCGCTTGACGAATTTTTGGGATTCATTCCTAATTATGACTGGCAGGATGCTATTTACCGTACAGGTAATTCCAGAAACGTAAACGTAAGTGCGCGTGGCGGTACCGAGCAAACCCGTTTTTATATCTCGGGTAACTACGAGATGATGGAAGCACAGGTTCTCCGTTCAGATTTTGAGCGCTTCTCACTGCGTACCAACCTGGATCACACCGTAAGTGAGTTTTTTGCCATTGAGACAAGCATAGGCCTTACCACATTTAATCAGTTTGGCTCTATTGCAGATGGTAACTGGATTAACGGCCCGTTTTTTGCCGCTCCTTACTCCGTACCGATTCAGCCTATCTTTAATGAAGACGGCACGTTTAATGAGGCAGTAGCCGGTGATTACAACATTATTCAGGGTGTAAATCTTGAAGAACGTACTGCCCGCACTAATCAGGTTATCGGTAATTTAGCGTTCAACTTCAACCTAACGCCTAACCTTGTTTATCGGGCATTTGTAGGTTTAGATTATCGTAACGTGCGCGATACCAATATTCGCCCGTCTTCAATTCCTGCATTTAGCGGATTTGGCGGTCAGACGTTTGAAGCAACCAGGGAAATTACCAACTGGAATACCAACCATACCCTGTCTTACTTCAACACATTTGATGATGTACATAACATCTCAAGCGTTGGCGGTTTTGAATACCGCTATGCTCAGCGGGAAACTTTCTCCGCTGTAGGTCGTGGCTTTACAAGTCCGCTTTTTTCAAGCCTGCAAAATGCAGCCGATCCGTTCGGTGTAAATGGATTCTTTACTGAATTTGCCATTGCAGGTATTTTCGGTACAGCCCGCTATAACTACGATAGCCGTTATTTTGCTACTGCTACAATTCGTTATGACGGCTCTTCCCGATTCGGTGAAGACAACCAGTGGGGCCTTTTTTACTCGGGTTCCGTGGGCTGGGAAATTGCTGAAGAAGACTTTATGAGCGACCTGGACTGGCTGGATCAGTTTAAAATCCGACTTAGTTACGGTGTAACCGGTAACTCGGAAATCGGAAACTTCAACTCCCGTTCGCTCTTCGGCGGCAGCGGTACATACAATAATGCTTCCGTTCTTCGTCCGATACAGCTTGGAAACAACGTCCTTACATGGGAAGAAGCTACATCTGTAAACGTAGGACTTGACTGGGCACTCTTTGAAGGACAGATTTACGGTTCTGTTGACGTTTACAGAAGTACAAACGACAAGCTTTTGCTGGGTGACTTCCTCTTCTCCGACTCCGGATTCAGCTCTTTCACCAACAATGTTGGTAAATTGCGGAATCAGGGTGTGGAAATCGAATTGGGAGGTACGCTGCTGAATTGGGAAGGACTTCGCTGGACTACTGACTTCAACATCACATTCCAGGAAAATGAAGTTCTTGATCTTGACGGAGAAGAGTTCCTCTTCGTAACATTCTTTGATAATGTTGTTCGTCGTGTTGATGTCGGTCAACCGCTTTTTGCTGAGCGTTTGTACAATTTTGCAGGCATAAACCCTGCTGACGGACGCGGCATGTGGTACGACCGTAATGGCGAGCTTACCTACAACGTGGTGGATGAAGATGCCGACTTCTTTGGAAAAGCATTCCCCGACGTTATTGGTGGATGGAACAACACGCTTGCTTACCGCGGATTTACGTTCGACATTTTCTTCCAGTACAGCCTGGGTCAGGATTCCTTTAAGCAGCAGGAAGGGTTTTTCCTCGACGGCACGATTTTCCGTGGCCGCGGACTTACACGGCGCACACTTGACAGATGGCAGCGTCCCGGTGATATCACCGATATGCCGAAAGCCTCCGTGCGTCAGGCCGAAGGTGGTGAAGATGATTTCTTCTTTACACCGTCAACATGGCATCTTGAAGATGTTGGCTATGTGCGTTTGAAGTCGGCTTCACTGTCTTACTTGCTCCCATCGGATATTGTAAGTCAAATCGGGCTTTCAAGTGCACGTGTATTTGTTCAGGGTCTGAACCTGATTACATGGACCAACTATCGCGGTCTGGATCCGGAAATTGTTGAAGTGGCTAATGCGCCGTTTCCACAAGCCCGTACCTACTCTGCCGGTCTTTCCCTGCAATTCTAAAATCTGGTATAGAACAGTATGTTAAAAAAAATTGCTATTTCAGCAGCGCTTGGTCTCGGGGCATTTGCATTTGTTGCCTGCGACTCGCTGCTCGATACACAACCACGACAATCAGTAAGTCCTGAGGTTGCTCTTGAAGACATCTCAGGTGTGCGCGGCATTGTTACTTCTGCATATAACAGGCTTCTGAGTGAAGCAGCATACGTAAATACGCGTGTTGCCGCTCCTGAAGTACTGGCAGATAACGGTGTTCAGAACCCTCAGGGTAACCCTTCAGGTCGTTATGTGTCTGAAGAAACCAACGCCGTCGGAACCGGTGTTGGAGGATGGGGACTGTACTCAGCCCTGATCAACGATGTAAATTACGTGATCGCCGATATCGATATAACAGAGGCACCTCAGGGTGAAAAAGATAACCTGAAAGCTCAGTCTCTGTTTTTACGTGCCCTTGCTTATCACGATCTGGTAAAAACCTACGGGTATGAGCCGGGTCGCGAGCAGGGTGGGTTTGATCTCGGTATCGTTCTCAGAACATCCCCAACAAGAGGTACAACCGATGCCGATACGCCGCGTCCGCGGTCAACAAACGTTGAAGTGTACCAGCAGATTGAGCAGGACTTGCTGGAAGCTATATCGCTTTTCCAAACCGCAACCGGATCGCCCAGTCGTTTTCTGGCCAACCGTGCGGCAGCCGAAGCCTTGCTTTCCAGAGTGTATTTGTTCTGGGGGCAGCACCAAAACGTGATTCCTCACGCAACCAACGCTATGGAAAACCCGCTGGGAGCTTCACTGGCAAATCCTAATCAGGTTGCCGGTATGTTTGCTTCTACTTCAACTACTCCTAACCGGGAAGCTTTCTTCGAAATTCGTGTTACCACAACCGATTACGGAAATGGTGTAAACGGGTCTCTTGCCGCTCTCTTTACTCCGGAACAGTGGTTCGATATTGTTCCTTCCAATGAGCTGAAAGAATTGTATGAAGAGGGTGACCGACGGTTTCTGGTAAATGATGAAGGCGTCATTTCAGGCTGGTATTCCAATCGCGACCGTGCCGACCGTGTAGTTCAAACCTACACTACCAAATTTATGCAAACCGTAGATGGTATCGGTCAGTACACGGATAACACACCGATTATTCGTTTCGGCGAAGTGTTGCTGAACCGTGCCGAAGCGTATGCAAATCTTGGTCAGGACGGCCCCGCGTTAAATGACCTTAACCAGCTTCGTGAAGCTCGCGGCCTGGATCCGGTTTCTCTTGCCGGCAGCGATTTGCTGAACGAAATTATCGATGAGCGTCGTCGGGAACTTGCTTTTGAAGGCCACCGCTGGTTCGATATTAAGCGCCTTGGACGGGTTCTTGAAAAGCCTGAGGCAACCGGAGCTTCTCCGCTGCTTCCTGATGATTTCCGCTTCCTGAGCGCTATACCGAATAACCAGGTAGTTGCCAGTAACGGAGTTATCATTCAGAATCCGGGTTATACCGTCGAAGAAGAAGATTAATAAGAATTCAATTAACCGATAATCAGATCAATTATGCTTAAAAAACTGATCATACTCATTGGTTTGGCGGTATCCGCAGCATTAGTTACGTCTTGTTTTGATGACAACACCATTACCTATGACGGCCCCCTCCAAATGGAAGTGAAGCCGGGTACGTTGTCTATCAACAACATTCAGAATAACAATGACGACCGTCAAATCATCGTAAGCGTCCAGTTAATCGGGCCGCTTCAAACAGAATCTCATTCCGGGACTCTCAACTTTATCGCTGATGATTCAGTAGGTTTAGACCGGGATGCTGAAGATGATGAAGATCCATTTCTTTATAATCTTGAACCCGGCGTACATTTCGAAGTTGATGGTTGTGACTTCGTGAACAACAGTGCCTGCGACTTTACAATTACGCCGGAAGACAGCCTCTCTGTAGATTTCAACCTGCGGTTTCTGCTGCGCGACGACGATGGAGCAAACACCATCCTTACTCGTTCTCAGAACACGGTAGTTTTCGAACTCTCCGAGGCTTCAGGCAGCGATTCCTACCGGGTTGCTCCTAACCTGATGAGAAGCGAGATTACCGCCCTCAGAGGAAACAACTAACTTTCTGCTATATTTTAGTAGCAGTTTAAGCTATATGCAAAAGCCGTCTGCTTCAAAAGCAGGCGGCTTTTGTTATTTAAAGGCCGTTGCAAAAATTTTCTCCCGCCTTGTTACATAAATGAGACCTTCGAAATCAGAAGTTGCCGTGTGCAGCGTTTTCCATTTTTAATGGCCTTGAATCCGAAAAAAAAACGCCGGTTTCTCCGAGACTTCTTTTGTGCTTCTTAACTCTGATTTAATTTGAAATCCATAATCAGGGAATGTATTTTTTAAAAGTATCAAAAGACTTTATCATAATTCTATAGCCCTTGTTACGTTTGAAACAACGTTATATCCCTCGAAATTCGTAAGTTCAAGAGTGAGGCGGTACTCTTCGCTTTACTTTTAGTTTCGTTATGCGTACGCGTGTTTACATGCGTTTAACATTTAAGTCATAAATTCAACTCATCGCTTTCTGCAAAGCTACCCCGAAGTACTAATCCTATTCCGTTATGAAAATTATCCTTTACTCCCTTTTTGTATCTGCACTCTTTCTGTTGGTGATGAACCCGCAGAATGCCTCTGCCCAGCATGACGCAACAAGAGCCAACCTTGATAACCTGGTGTCCGGTTCGGGTGCGGTTATTACCAATCCTTTACGATCGTTAGGTGTTTCCGGCAGCCCCCATTACAACGATGAATGGCTGACAGCCGATATCCATCTTAACAACGGCCAGACATTTGAGGAGGTCCGGGCCAAATACAACATATTTGTGGACCGCGTGGAAATTATTCACCGGGCTGATACGCTCGAGCTCAGCAATATTCTCGTGCGCGGATTCGACTTCATTGTTGGCCGAAACCAGGACGTAAAATTCAGAAACAGAATTGGTACAATCCCGGGTGAGTTCGACCGCAATGCCTACTTTGAAGTGCTCTATGAGGGCGAAGAAGTAGGGGTGTTCAAGCGCCATAGTAAAGTGGTTCGCCAGGCAGCCCAAAGTGCCGGTGGATACGGAGTTCAGGAGCGCTATGATACCATCGAATCGCGGGAAACCCTGTATTTCCGACACGAAGACGGCCAAATGGAACAAGTTGAGTTACGCAGGAGACATATCCAGCGCTTATTTGGCGACCACGGTTCCGAAATCCGCTCCTATGCCCGTTCAAATAATCTCAATTTCAGAAGTGAAAAAGATTTTGTGAGAATGGCCAAGTATTATGAAAGCCTTCTCTAACTATCTCATTTCCTTTTTCCGGGCTCTGCGTGGTTTCATGCAGAGCCTTTTTTATTAGGGGCAAAATTAACCCTGAATGGTTTCCGACGGCACAGGTTCTTTGTAGGATGCCGAATGATTCATCAAAACCAGGTGGCTCGCAACGGGAGGGTCATCATCCTTCTTCTCTGCGCGTGAATAATTACCTTCTTTATCAAGAACCCAGCGCTGCATGTTATCTTTGAGATGTACCTGAAGTACAAACCGCAGATATCGTTTAAGCTGACCGCTTTCAACCGGTGTGATGGCCTCCACCCTGGCATCCAGATTGCGGTGCATGATATCTGCAGAGCCTATATAATAGCGATGCTGTTCGCCGTGGCGGAAATAATAAAGGCGTGAATGTTCTAAAAATCGTCCGATTATGGAATGAACCCTGATGTTCTCACTCAGGCCTTTCAGCCCGGGTTTCAGCCGGCAAATGCCGCGAACAATCAGATCGATTGAAACGCCCTGGCATGAAGCATAATATAGTTTCTGTATGAGGTGAGGATCTTCCAGGCTGTTCATTTTCATGATGATGCGGGCCTGTTCACCTTTCTGTTTCCGGCTGATCTCGTCATCAATCAGATCCCGTATTCCGGTGCGCAAATAGTTGGGGGCAACCAAAAGTTTGCGGTATTTCTGATCAGGGGCGTATCCCGTCAGGTAGTTAAACAAATCCGAAACATCCGAAGCGAGTTTAGAATCACAGGTGAACAACCCGAGATCTTCATACAGGTTGGCCGTACCGGGATGGTAATTTCCGGTACCGATATGTGCGTAGCGCCGGAGCAGGTCGTCTTCGTCCCGAACGACCATGGTGATTTTTGAATGAATTTTTAATCCGGGAAGCCCGTAAGAGACATGGACGCCGGCTTTCTCAAGTTTTACGGCCCACTCTATATTTTGCTGCTCATCGAAGCGGGCTTTGAGCTCCACAAGCACGGCAACCTGTTTGCCGCTCTCCACAGCCCTGATTAGAGCGTGCATAAGGGAAGAATCAGGCGAAGTCCGGTACAGGGTCTGTTTTATGGCGACCACGTTCGGGTCTGCTGCGGCCTCTTTCACGAAACGTTCAACCGAACTGGAAAAACTGTGATAAGGGTGATGCACCAGAATATCGCCTTTCCGAATGATGGAAAAGACATCGGGTGTGTGTTCCTC
>PXDL01000008.1 GCA_003566395.1 Balneolia bacterium
ATTCTGTGCCTCTATATTCTGAATTGCGATCTGCCCAATCCGCGTGCAGATCGTTATTACTTTTATTCACCTATCATTTGTAGAGCTGGGAAAATATGACAGTGCGTACGAGAATTGCTCCATCTCCAACCGGAGCCCCCCACATAGGAACCGCATATATTGCCTTGTTTAATCGTGCATTTGCCAAACATCACGGTGGTCAATTCATTCTGCGCATAGAGGATACGGATCAGGTACGTTCTACCCGGGAATCCGAGACAGCCATTTTTGAGGCATTACGCTGGCTGGGGCTGGATTGGGATGAGGGGCCGGATGTCGGTGGAGATTATGGTCCTTACCGGCAAAGTGAGCGCACGGATATCTATCGGGAGCATGCGGCAAAATTGGTGGCATCCGGGCATGCGTATCCATGCTTTTGTACGTCAGAGCGCTTGGCTGCTGTGCGTCGCGAGCAGGAGGCGAGCCAGCAGCGGATTGGCTATGATGGCCATTGTGCGGCATTGGATCCCGACGAGGCGGCGCGACGGGTGGCGGGTGGTGAAGAACATGTCATTCGCTTGCGTACACCTCATGAAGGGATTTGTAAGATTTCTGATCAGTTCCGTGGGGAAATTGAAATCGGGTGGGAAACGGTTGATGATCAGATCCTGATCAAGGGAGATGGTTTCCCGACGTATCATCTCGCCAATGTGGTTGACGATCACTTGATGGAAATTACGCATGTGATTCGTGGCGAAGAATGGATTAGTTCGGCTCCAAAGCATTTATTGCTGTACGAGGTCTTCGGCTGGGACGCACCTGTGCTGGCGCATTTGCCGTTATTACGCAATCCGGATAAGTCCAAGCTCTCGAAGCGTAAAAACCCAACAGGTATTCTTTATTATCGACAAGCCGGATTTTTGCCAAAGGCCATAATCAATTATCTAGGTTTGATGGCATATCGTCCTGAGGGGGATCTGGAGATTTTCGATTTTGAAACGATGGTGTCCACCTTTGATCTGGGGCGTGTGAGTCTGGGAGGGCCGATATTCGATGTTCAGAAGCTGCGCGCCTTGAATGGCCATTATATACGGGCGTTGACGGACACAGAGTTACTGGAGTCCCTCAAGAGCTGGTTATTGCATGAGGATGCCTTACTGGATGTTGTGCGCATGGCGCAGCCCCGACTGGAGCAATTGGCGGATTTCATGCCGATGACTGCCTATTTATTTGCGGATCAAGTTCCATTGGACCCAGCCGATATCGACCAAGCGGGCAAGGAGTCTGGTAGAGCTGCCGAATGGATCCAGTTTGTGCAGTGGGAGTTTGAGCGATTGGTATGCTGGCAGCCGGATGGCATTCGCGGGTGCTTCCAAAGCGTGGCCGAACGCGAGGGCGTGAAATTCAAACAATTACTGGGTGTATTCTTTCGGGTCTTCAGTGGGCGAGCCGTTGCACTTCCGTTGTTTGAAACATTGGTGTGGATGGGGCGTGATATGGCCTTGCGGCGTATGCAGTATGCGCAGGATAGTTTACGTGAGGCCGGAATAGGACTGAGCGGCAAAGCGCTGAAGCGTTTAGAAAAATCGTATCAGGAACGTTATTTGGAAGAAGGCGGAAAAGATGGTTGAGAAAGAGGAAGCAGTGTCGCACTTTATTGTAGATATGATTGAAAAAGATGTGGCCGAGGGGCGTCATCAACAAATCATGACGCGTTTTCCGCCTGAACCGAATGGCTATCTGCACATCGGACATGCGAAATCAATCTGTCTGAACTTTGGTTTGGCGGAACAGTTTGGTGGGGTATGTAATCTGCGCTTCGATGATACGAACCCTACGGCGGAAGACGTTGAATATGTTGAGTCTATCAAAGATGATGTGCGCTGGCTCGGGTTTGATTGGGAGGATCGGCTTTACTTTGCCTCCGACTATTTTGAGAAAATGTATCAATATGCAGAGGAACTGATTTTAGCGGGGAAGGCGTATGTGTGTACATTGTCGCCGGAGGAATTCAAAGAATACCGCGGGGTGCCCACGCGTCCCGGTACGCCGAGCCCATGGCGTGATCGCCCAATCGAGGAAAATCTGGATTTGTTCCGTCGCATGCGGGCAGGTGAATTTTCCGACGGCGAATACGTATTGCGTGCCAAAATCGATATGAGCTCCCCGAATCTACACATGCGGGATCCTGCGATTTACCGGATCAAGCATGCGCATCATCATCGTACGGGCGATAGCTGGTGTGTATATCCAATGTATGATTTTGCGCATGGTTTGGAGGATGCGATCGAGGGCGTGACGCATTCCATTTGTACGCTTGAATTTGAAGTACACCGTCCTTTGTATGACTGGTTGTTGGATCAGCTTTCTGTGCCGTGTCATCCACAACAAATTGAATTTGCCCGGTTGAATTTGACTTACACGGTAATGAGCAAGCGCAAACTGCTGGAGCTGGTGCGGGACAAGGTCGTTTGGGGGTGGGATGATCCACGCATGCCGACGGTAAGTGGTTTGCGGCGTCGAGGCTATACCCCTGAGTCCATTCGTGCATTTTGTCGTAAGATTGGTGTGACCAAGATGGGCAGCCTAACCGACATTGCATTGTTGGAACACTGCATTCGCGAAGAATTGAATGCATCGGCGCCACGTGCGATGGTTGTGCTGGATCCCGTAAAGTTGATTATCGAAAATTATCCAGAAGGCCAGGTCGAGTATTTGGATGGTGTGAATAACCCAGAAGATCCTGAGGCTGGAACGCGTCCGGTGGCTTTTACGCGCGAGCTATATATTGAGCGTGGTGATTTTATGGAAGAAGCTCCCAAAAAGTTTTTCCGTCTCAAACCAGGGCAGGAAGTCCGTTTACGTTATGGATATTTGGTGACCTGTACGGGGTGTGAGAAAGACCCTGTAACCGGCGAGGTACTTGCGGTTACCTGTACGTATGATCCGGAGACACGTGGAGGGAATGCACCGGATGGCCGCCGGGTGAAGGGTACGATCCACTGGGTGAGTAAGCCAGAGTGTGCGGATCTGCCTGTTCGGTTGTTTGATCGACTCTTTCAAGTTGAACAGCCGGATGATGTCCCCGAGGGCGGAAGTTTTCGTGATTACCTGAACCCAGAATCCTGCGAGCAAATTGTAGCCAAGGGCGAGGCAATGTTACTGGATACTGAGGCTGGAGTGCGCTGCCAATTCGAAAGGAATGGATACTTTGTTGTGGACGAAAAAGATTCACAGCCAGGCAAACCTGTTTTCAATCGAATTGTTCCATTAAAAGATTCCTGGGGCAGGCAGCACAAGAACTAGTCCGAAATGGCACGTCATTAACGAGCGTTAGGACTATCTGGAGGCCATTCGCGCTTGTTGTAAATGACGAATGACAAAGAACCCAAGCACTCAAGTAAATCTGAAATTTAAATTCTGAATACGCAGCGAAACGGGCGTTACCACATGATTGGAATTTAGGTGTTTGTGGTTTCTTTGAGATTCGGGAGCCTGGGTATTTTGTTATTCAATGGCACGTAACAACAAGATTACTAGGTAAACAACTACGCGCTATTCAGGCTAGGGATAGGGGATGATCGAGATTACGACGGTGCGGTTGCGTGCACGGTTTTCATCCGTATCGTTGGGGTAAGGAGGGGCTGATTGTCCAGCGGAGGCGGTGTGTATACGGCCTGCAGGTAAATTGCCTGTTTCAGCGAGAAAATCCTTTACCGCTTCCGCGCGTGCCATTCCCAAGGAAAAATTGTCAA
>PXDL01000228.1 GCA_003566395.1 Balneolia bacterium
CTGCAAAGCTTTTCGGCCTCAGCTTTTTCAGGCCATTTTCCCCAACAATCCTGCCAATCCTCCTTGTAAGCTGCAGCCTTTGGGTTGGCATTCCCTCCACAACAGCATAGCCCTCGCCCTCCTCAACCACTTTTGGGAATATAGATTTCGCCTCTGCCGCAGCCAGCGCAGGGCTTTCTGCGGAAAATTGCAGGAACAGCCTCATCAAAAGGTTTATGAATAGTGCTGTATAAAACAATTCCCAATGGCAAAAGACATAATCGACATGGATTTCAAGACAACAGCCGAGCTGGAAGTGCCCAAAAAAACCATAGGCCAGGTCATTGGGCAGGAAAAAGGGGTCGAGATAATAAAGAAAGCCGCAAAACAGAGAAGAAACGTCTTTCTTCTCGGCGACCCGGGCACAGGCAAATCCATGCTCGGAATCGCAATGGCAGAGCTGCTTCCTGTTGAAAAGCTCGTCGACGTGCTTGTCTATCCAAACGAAGTCGACCAGAACGCCCCCAAGATATCAACTGTCAAGGCAGGCCAGGGAAAGAAGAAGGTCGAGGCTGCGAACATAGAAAACGTATCAGCCGGAAGCCACAAGCAGATAGTCGCATTTGTGGTATTGATTTTCATGCTTTCAATCCCCTGGGTGCTTCTTCATTTCGGCTGGATATCCGAGACAATGGCGGCTGCATCGCTTGTTGTGTCCGGCCTCCTTGGAATCGGCCTTGTGCTCGGCATGCAGATAAAGCAGTCCGGAAAGCCAGCGCCAAAGCTCCTCATAGACAACAGCGGAAAAAAGCACGCGCCCTTCATAGAGGCGACAGGGGCAAGGTCCGGCGCGCTTCTGGGCGATGTAAGGCACGACCCCCTGCAATCAGGCGGGCTCGGCACCCCGGCACACCTCAGGGTCGAGTCAGGCATGATACACAAGGCCCACATGGGCGTCCTTTTCATAGATGAAATCGCAACACTCTCCCCCAAGTCCCAGCAGGAGCTTCTCACCGCAATGCAGGAAAAGAAATACAGCATAAGCGGGCAGTCCGAGATGAGCTCGGGCGCGATGGTGCATACAGAGCCGGTGCCCTGCGACTTCGTCCTTGTCGCCGCCGGAAACCTCCAGGACATGAAGAACATGCACCCTGCCCTGCGCTCAAGAATCAGGGGCTATGGATATGAGGTGTATCTCAACGACACCATGCCAGACACGCCTGAAAACAGGAACAAGCTTGTCCAGTTCGTTGTTCAGGAGATAAAGAAGGACAAGAAAATCCCCCACTTCTCCAAGGCGGCGGTGGAGTCAATAATCCTCGAGGCAAAAAAGCGGGCAGGAAGAAAAGACAAGCTCACAGTGAAGCTCCGCGAGCTCGGCGGGCTTGTCAGGGCGGCGGGCGACATTGCATCGAATGAAAAATCAGAGCTTGTCCAGCCCAGCCATGTCGAGGGGGCAAAGAAGCTCGCCCTCACAATGGAGCAGCAGCTTGCAGACAAATACATAAAGCGAAAAAAGGAATACGAGGTTTTCTCCACCAAGGGCTTCAAAATCGGAAAAGTCAACGGGCTAGCTGTAATGGGCGACGGGGGCATAGTGCTTCCAATAGAGGCGGAAGTCTCCCCAGGGCTCTCGAAAAAAGAGGGCAAAATAATCGCCACAGGAAAGCTCGGCGAAATAGCAAAAGAGGCCATACAGAACGTCTCAGTCATAATAAAAAAATACAAGGGCACGGACATCTCCACAAGGGACGTCCACATCCAGTTCCTGCAGACCTATGAAGGTGTCGAGGGCGACTCCGCATCGGTCTCTGTTGCAACAGCGCTGATATCCGCGTTGGAGAACATCCAGGTTGACCAGTCGGTCGCAATGACCGGCTCCCTCTCTGTCAGGGGAAAAGTGCTCCCTGTCGGCGGCGTCACCCCAAAGGTCGAAGCAGCCATAGGCGCAGGAATGTCCAAGGTGGTTATACCCGAGGCAAACAGCGGCGACGTCCTCATATCAAAGGAAATGCAGAAGAAAATAGAGATAATCCCCGCCTCGAACCTTCATGACGTTCTTAGCGTCGCACTTGTCCAATCAAAAGAGAAAAAATCCCTTCTAAGAAAAATAGCGGCACAGATAGACTAGCTGCTCACCACAACATAGTCCTTGACAATCAGGACCTTTCCAAAGCTGCATATGGCTTTCTCGCCCTCATGGGCGTATTTGAAAGCCTGGTTTTTGTAGTCCACACCCACGACACTTCCAAGAGGCCTTCCCTCTATGTCCTTTATCTCAAGCCCTGTCTTGATTCTTTTGGAAACATACCTGTTCACATATATGTGCGTTATCACGACAAATCCGATAACAGTTATCATGAACGCAATCCCAACAGAGACCATGAGGTCTGCAAAGCTAGGCCCCATCGGGGCCCCGCCGGACCAGTAAAGCGCGAAGTCGGACACATTCTCTATTATCACGTAAAGGGCAATTGCTGAAACAGCCATCCTCGCATATTTCCTTATCCTGTAGTACTCTTTTTTGTAATACATGTCGCCTATCCTTCCTGCAAGGAAAAATATTGCCGCAATCGAAAAAAGGCCTATGAACCCGCTTGAGAACGAGGAAACCCCTATTATGAACCACTGGCTGGATGCAAGCCCGGCATCAGCAGCGACACCTCTTGACACTATCCCCATGTTGTCGAAACCCGCCCATATGGACAGGAGCGCAAGGAAAAAAGAGCCGAGATAAAGCGGGAAAGATGCCCTCTCTATCGAGGTGGTTTTTCTGAAGGTGTTGAACGCCCCAACAATCGCATCCTCCACCCCAAAACCCTTGAAAACAAGATACAATCCAACCAGCCCGAGTATCACATTTATTGAGAGGTCCCTGACGCCCAGCAAGTTCACAATCCCGTAGATTGCCAGCACCACCCCCGGCAGCCCGAAGATGACTCTTGCAAAGTGAGGGTCCTTGATTGCCTCCTTGAGGACGTAATAGCTTTTTTCAAGCTCCTTTGACTGCTTCACAATCACAGTGCTCACATTCGAGACCTTTGCCCTGCTTTGGAGGATTGGAATGAGCTGCTCGTCATCCGCGCCGTCGCTCACAAAGGATATGTCAGTGAAGCCGCCATTCTCAACAATTTTCTCAAGCTGCCCAATTATTTTTTTGTCCGCAAGATAGCTTCTTGAGGGGTGCCCTGCAATAAGCACAACCTCGGCATCCTCCCCGTCCTTCTTCATCTCCCTGCACTGCTTCACAGCCATGAATATCGCATTGACATCGGATTCTGTGGGGTCTGCAATCCCAAGCGCCTCGGCTGCCTTGAGGCATTTTTCCTCCCCAACAAAAGGCCCCTTAAGCTTTGCCTTTTTCCCAATGTCATCGTCCCTGTCTATGCACAGCACAAGAGTCTTCTTTTTCATGGCATCCCTTCAAAATACGAAGATTTTTATATACTTACCCCTTTTAAATACTTAAGGAAGATATTTTGCATAAATACGCCAATTGACTTGTATTCAGGTGTGTAGGATGAACAAAAAATCAGGAACCAAGGTCGAGAGTGTTATCAGGAAGGCAGCCCCTGGCCATGGGCGGGAAGTGGGCGTTTTCATACTCATCCTGGCGATGATAGCGGCAATACTCGGCTATATCTACATAACCGGCCAGCTCACCAACTTCATGCTTTTGATAGGGATACTGGCGATGTTCGGCATTGTCTATACACAGAGCCCGCCCCTGATAATCCAATTGAACGAATACGAGC
>PXDL01000166.1 GCA_003566395.1 Balneolia bacterium
GGAGTCATCATACTAATCTCGATGCTGGTACTTTTCGCGGTTTCACAATAGCTGATAATGTTGCTCCATTTATAGTTATTAACGATCAAGACAGTATTAGCGCATGGTCATTCACATTATTACATGAATTAACCCATCTTATACTCGGAAACACAGGCATTAGTGGGGGAGTCCCAAATCTTATTATTGAAAAATTTTGCAATGACGTTGCATCTGAGTTTTTATTACCAACAGAAGAAATTTTGTTATTACAGGAGATCAATAATTATGGTTTTGAAAACTCTATATCTCAAATCAATAATTTTGCACATGAAAGAAATTTAAGCCGATCAATGATCGCTTATAAACTTTATCGTTCTGGTATTATTAATGATAGTAAATGGAAAAGATTTCATGTCCATTTCAAGAATTTGTGGTTGCAAAGTAAAAATGATCAACGTCGAGTTGGTCGGGAAACGGAAGGTGGACCTAACTATTATGTGGTAAGGCGTCAACGTTTAGGGAAAGCTATTCTTGAAACTACTGCCAGATTCATGCAAAATGGAGTACTCACTACTACTAAAGCAAGTACTGTTCTTGGAGTAAAACCTAAAAATGTTCAACGGTTACTGAGTAGTTATTTCTAAACAAAGAGATATGAATGATGTTATATCTACTTGACGCAAATGTATTAATTGATGCAAATAGAGACTACTATCCTATTGAGAGAGTGCCGGAATTTTGGGATTGGCTTGAGCATAACGGTCATAGCGGTAATGTGAAGCTACCCTTGGAAATTTATGATGAAATCAAGGGAGGTAACGATTCGCTTGCCCTATGGGTCAGAAGTCAAGAAATCAAAAAAGCATTATTACTTGAATCGGAACCTGATCCTAAATTAGTTGATCAAGCAGTAAAAAACGGATACGGGACAAATTTAACAGACGATGAGATTTTAAAATTAGGGAGAGATCCTTTTTTGCTTGCCTACGCCTTAACCGATTCATCGAATCATACAATCGTTACAACAGAAGTGTCAAAACCTTCAAGAACCAGAGCAAATCGACATCTTCCTGATTCAGCTGCATTATTAGGAATTAGGACGCTTACTACTTTTCAATTTCTCAGGGAATTAGATTTTAAAACAAACTGGCGTTAGCTCAACTTGGAAATCTCCCGGTTCCTACAGATGGGCCAAGTTTTTCGCTGAACGATTAAGCTTATCGGCCCCTTCGATTCTGCCATCTCAATCTCTCAGCGTAACGTTTCCCCTGACTTTATTTGCGCGTTTTACCCGATCATCCGCTTCGAGGGTTTCAATCCATTGTTCTTCAGTGAAAGGCGTTACTCCAACCCAAACAATGTGGACGTATTCGAAATACTCAAGCAGCTCAATTTCGTATTCATCGGTCAGCTCCCGGACCTGTGCAGTTTCAAGCGGGTCGGTTAGTGTTACGAGAAGTTCACCGGGAATAAAATCCGGATCATCCGAAACAGGGTCGCTACAGCCCGTAAGCCCGGAAAGCAGCAAAAGCGTGCCCAAAAGAAGTAAACCGGTTCTCAGAATTGAAAAAGAGGGCATTGCGGGTTGAAAGGACGTTTATGATTGAGGATTGAATTATTCAATATAGTACTTAACTCCCAAAGAAGAAATTTCAATCGTTTATATCAATACATCCAAAAAAAAAGCCCGGTTCGGATGGTGCCGAACAGGGCTAATGAGTTATTCACTAAATGTGGATATCAGTTTAGGGAAAGAACGTTCTCCACTTTTCCCTGCTCCATCTCGCGGAGTTCTTGTTCAAAAAAGAACTCGGATTCTCCGAAAGCGGGCTCGAGGTCGTCCAGCCAAACAGCATCGGGATTGTACTTCGCAAAGAAAGGCTTGTTCGCCCAATCCGGGTTGCGTCCCTGAATCATATTCAGCACAAAGTATTTTTCGCCCCTGATTTCCGTGACGCCCAGAATGTGAACTTTACCCGGCTTGCAGGACATAGACGGCCCGCGAACGGTCCGTCCGATTCCACTCACATTTTTATAAGCTTCGGAAAAAATTTCGTGAGCCTGTTCAAGCGGAATGTCGAAATAGTGGCGGGCGCCCGTATCACGGACCACAAACATGTAATAGGGGATAAGCCCCTGATTGATTTGCTCCTGCCACATCTCACGCCAAATTTCTGCTGAATCGTTAATTCCGGCCAGTAGAGGTGATTGGGTACGGATTTCGGTTCCGGTAGCCCGGATGTTTCGGATAGCTTCTTTTACGGCCGGTGTCTGCAGCTCCACACCATGCGAAAAGTGTCCCATCAGCGCCAGATGCTTGCCTGAATTAACCACTTTTTCAAAAAGGGCGAGAGTCTCCGGCGCATCCTTGTCGGTGGTAAATTTATAGGGCCAGTAGCTGAGCGACTTGGAGCCGATGCGGATGGTTTTTAGATTCGGCAAATCGGCTTCCAGCAGCGGTTCAATATATCCGGCCAGAATTTTTGGTTTCATAATCAGCGGGTCGCCACCGGTGAACAGCACGTCGGTAACTTCAGGATGCTCCCTGAGGTATTCTACAAGCAGATCGGCTTCACGCATGGCAAACTTGAGTTCATCCAGCCCTACAAACTGAGGCCAGCGGAAGCAGAAGGTGCAATACGCGTGGCAGGTTTGTCCCTGAGAGGGAAAGAAAAGGACGGTTTCACGATATTTGTGCTGCATACCTTCGAGTTGATCGCCGCAACTCAGAGCCGGTTTATTCAGCTCCACCTGACCGGCGGGATGCGGATTAAGCTGTAGCCGGATTTTATCAGCCGTACGCTTGATCGTCTGCTTATCGGCACCGCTGCGTATCACTTCGGCCATTTCTTCGAAATGATGCGGCTTAAGCATGTCGCGTTGCGGGAAGGTTAATTTGAAGATGGGATCGTCCTGAATATTATTCCAGTCAATAAGTTCTTCAACTACATAATTATTGGATTTGAAAGGCAGTACGTTGCCCACAACTTCCATCTCAAAAACTTGATCTTCATCAAGAGCTGCTATTTGAGGGATTTTCCTGAAATTTCTTAAGCTGTAGCTCTTGTATTTATTATTCTTCGGTCCTTTTTCATGAAAACCGTTTCCATTTGAGTTAGAAATAGTAATCTCCAAAGTATTTCTCCTTTCTACTAATTAATAACTAACAGTCGTTCAGTGGTAAGCTGAATAGATTAAACCATGCATTGGCCACAGTCGATACAAAGACCAATCGACTTTAATTGGGGAGTTAACGCGGCTATCTTATAGTAGTACAGCGTGTTGGGTATCCCATAGCTTTAAGCGCCCGGTAATAATACGTTTCATCTCACCACAGATGGTTGAACGCCTAATCATGTTAAGATAACCAATACCGTTTAAGCCTGAAAATGAAGGTGCCTGAGGATCGTAAATGTAAATACAAAATTCATCAATAAATAACAGAATGAGCGTTTTTGGGGATATTCAGGCACTATTTTTTACGGATTGTAGTTGTATTGATAAATCTCAGGATCAAATACTTAGCCCTAAAATGAAACGTAGGATTAACTATGATTTCCCGGATCGATTCAGGATTTCGTCATAAAAATGAAGCAGTCTTGCTTTTTCGGTCTCCCAATTCAGCTCCCGGGCTGCTTGAAACAGGGCTTCGCGAAACCGATCTGGATTCTCGCGAATCATTTTAAGAGCATGCAGCGCTTGTACGGTTCGCCCTTCGCCGGTCTCTA
>PXDL01000493.1 GCA_003566395.1 Balneolia bacterium
AAATCGCCGTTTGTCTCTACTCTTTTTCCACACCGTCGATGAGCTCGGACATATTCGCTGTTGAAAGGCTTTTATTATGTCGGAAAAGACCGGCATAGATCGATTTTTCCGAGCGGATTTTTACAAAGAAAGCTTGTTTACAGCCCGCTCCAATCACCTGTTTTTACCCCGTTTGTTAATACAGAAATAATTATATTCACCGAACTACATTCTGCTGCCGGAGAACGGAAAACACAGACTCCGGACCATGGAACCGTTTATCATGCTTGTATATTAGAATGTTCACCGACATTTGCGCGTATGTGCAGTGAAGGTGTTTAATTGCTTCTTCAATGTTTTTGCGTATTTCGACCTGTTGTACTAAAGCGGTTTGATGGATTCAGAAAGCTACCATCCCAACAATCGGAGAGAGGGCTGCCTGCAAAACCGGGCGGTCTTTATTTGACCGAAACCATATCAATCAACCATCATACAGTATCAACGGAGACACCACTGTTGATACCTAATCATGCAGACCATGGACGTTCAAAACCGTACATCATGGCAAGAGATTCTCGACGCACTTGCAGCGTGGGACCGGGTGGAGACTGCAACGCTGTCCCGCTTGAAAGGAACAAGTTTTTATACAGAAATGTGCAGCCGGAAGAATAACCAGCTGCATACGCCCGGCCAAACTATGGAACTGGAAGGTTCAGACGATTTCAGTGCCGAAATTCTGCGTACCGGCAAGCGCCTGGATGTTGAAAACGCCGACTCACACCCCCAATGGAAGAGAAATGAATTCGTACGCCAGGGTTTGGAGACCTGTTCCGGCATCCCTGTTTTCGATACCGAAGGCCGGATATTCGGGGCTCTCTGTATCTATGGCCGGTCTTCTTTTCAGGATGAACGGCTCACAGTTCATTTGCTGCCTCAGTGCGCCCGTATGCTGGAAGCGGACCTTCGTTCCCTGCATTTCGAGAAGAAATATTATAACATGCTTCAGCAGAAAGAATCGTTGGTAAAAGAGTATCACCACCGCATCAAAAATAACATGAGCACGGTGTTTGGTTTTCTGTATTTGCAGGCCGAATCGGTTCAGGATGAAACAACCAGGCAGACTCTTGACGATGCCGCCATGCGGGTAAAAAGTATGGCCGTGCTTTATGACAAACTCTACCGCTCAGACACCCACGATACGCTCAGTCTTCAGGATTACCTGTCCACGCTTATCGAGGATATTCTGGCTACTTATCACAATAACACCGCTATCCGGACGAATATCGAAATTGCCGATATAGGCCTTGATGCAAAAATTTTATCATCAATCGGCATCATCATAAATGAACTGATCACCAACTCCATCAAACACGCATTTAACGGCCGTGAAGAAGGGGAAATCACAATTTTAGTAAGTTGCCGGGATCATCACGTACACATTGTGTATTACGATGACGGAAAAGGGATTAGCAGCAAACAGATGGATCAGGCCAAAACAACCTTCGGAATTCAGCTGATCCATTTGCTGGTCGGACAGATGGACGGAGAGCTGAAAATGGACGGCACCAATGGAACCCGGTTCGAGATCAACTTTACCACCGCTGTGGAAGAGTAAGTTAAATACGTTCCGGATCTTGTTCTAAAGCAAAGCATTGAAAAACAGAATTTTGCGGCTATTTGTATCTGTAGTCTGTTTCGGTTAAATTAAATTATTAAAAGTTTGTCAGGACCGGACTTTTATACCTGCTCTTACCAAAAGAGCATATGCATATCTTTAAAAGTACCACGCTGTTAATCACGGGCTTTTTATGCCTGTTTGTGTTGGTTGAGCTGTCGTTCGCGCAGCACGCGCAGAAAATGCCGCTGAATATGGTTCAGTATGAACCGGAGAATCAGGTGGTAGTCCACGGCGGTCTTCAGGTTATTGACACTTATCCGTTTACAGAAAACTTTGACGACTTCGAAGAAGTTCTCGAATCGGGATGGATAACCTTTAACCAATCCGAACCTATTGGCTGGGAAACCGCCTGGACGCAGGGGCGGCCCGATCTTTTTTTCGGTTCACATCAGGGAGCTGCCACGGCCTACGCGCTCAGCAGTTACCTTTCGGTAGATAATGAGGAGGATGCAACACTAAGCACCTGGCTGCTGACGCCTGAACTGGAATTGCAAAACGGGGCCGAACTCAGATTTTGGACCCGAACGGTTGATACGGTGGATTTCCCCGACCGCATGGAAGTTCGCCTTAGTACATCCGGGTCGGCTTCGGATGTGGGCGAAAGCGCAACAGACACGGGGGTATTTGACACGGTTCTTCTGGTGATTAATCCGGATCTCACGTTCACCGGTTATCCGAACGAGTGGACTGAATATGTGCTTCACCTTGAGGATCTGGACGAGCCGGTTACCGGAAGAATTGCATTTCGCCACTTTGTTACCGATGCCGGTGCTTTTGGGGATAACTCCGAAGCTATCGGCATTGATACGTTCAGCTATTCACTGCCCGGTGACGGCTCCGAATCCTTCAGTCTGCTCAGTCCGGATGACGGTTCTGAAATAGAGGTGACGTCCGGGTCGGATAACCCGTTAATCGCCTCCTGGGAAGAACTTCCGGGTGCATCAAGTTATACCTGGATGGCTGATTTTCCTGATAACGACTTTTCCGATCCGCTTGTCGAACTGGAAGCCGATGAGGACGGGACCGCCACTACGCTTTCATTTACGGAAAATCAAATCTTTGAGCTTGTTACGGGTCTGGGTGCACCGGTGGGCACTCCTGTTACGCTGATATGGTCGGTGCGTGCAGAGCTTGGAGATCAAAGTATCGAAGCCGATGAGCCGTTTACCCTTGTAGTTACACCGGTCGGCGGAGATGAAATCGGACCCTTCGCCCCGCAAAGCCCTGAGTCGGGAGCCACTTTTGTGATACATGAAGGAAGCGACGAAACCATTGTTTTCGACTGGGAAGATGCGGAAAACGCCGACACCTATTTCTGGATAATTGACGAGTCGGGCGGAGATTTTTCTCCTCCGGCATTTTTTACGTCGTCGGATGAGGATGGAACGGCTTCACGCATTACATTGACCCATGATATGATTTATCAGGAGATGACAGGGCTTGGGATTTCACCCGGTATAAATGAGCCTTTGATCTGGACAGCCGTGGCTTTCAACGACTCCGAATTTTTGCAATCCGATGTAGTATTTGATGTGACGTTTCAGCTTGAGCAAGCTACTTCCGGAGGCAGAGAGCATGAACTGCCGGCAACGTTTTCACTCGGCCCGAACTACCCGAACCCGTTTAACCCTGCAACCCGGATAACTTTTGAACTGCCGGAAACGTCAGTCGTTCAGCTTGAGGTGTACACCATGCAGGGGCGGAGGGTAGCTGTACCGGTTCAGCAGCAAACAATGCAGGCAGGAACGCACACCATTACGTTCAACGCCCGCCATCTGGCAAGCGGGATGTATCTCTACAGAATGAAAGCCGGCTCCTTCACTCAAACCAGAAAAATGATGCTGGTAAAATAAATGAAGTGGAAAAGGACGCAGATTAACGCGGATTAGGCACAGATTTCCGCAGATTAATGGAGTTTTCTGAGGATTGGAGGACAGATAAAGCTGGAAGCTCAAAGCTCAATGTTGAAAAACTAAAGGTCAACATAAACAATAACTTGTGGATCGTGAAGCTCCTCCCCAGCCAAGGGGAGGTGGCCGCGAAGCG
>PXDL01000060.1 GCA_003566395.1 Balneolia bacterium
ACTTTCATAGAATCTTTGATCATATTATTAAATACCGATAATCATTTAAAAACGCTGTCTAAAAAGAGATTCGGAAACCAAACTGAAACGCCCGCGGATTGAAAAACGTGAACGAGGTCTGCCCCGGCATATCAATATAGGCCTTATCGCTCAGAACCTGGCTCACAAAACTGTCTTCCGCCTGCACAAACTGACCGTCAACAAACTGGTAGAACTGATCTTCCCCGGGAACCCAGTAGAGAGCTCTGCCGCTTGGATTGGACACATTTGCCAGGTTATTGGTGGTCTCAATAGGCACAAAGCTCACCCCGGGCTTTCTGTAGTCGCCCGGCCTGTCGTTTCCTGTGAGCTGGTTTTCAGCGTTTGTGTATTCATCTACCACATCAAACGGCAGGTGCAGCGATCGCATATAGTCCAGATAATCTTCCCCGTCAACAAACCCTGCATTGCTTAAGAAATTCATACGGCGAAGATTCAGAACGTTGGAAGCGTCCACAAAGAAGTTCAACGACCGGTTCGTACCAAGGTCAAATGTCCTGCTCAGGCGCATATCAAGCATCCAGAAGTCGCTCCACTGAACATTGTTAGCTATACCGGGAATGGCTCCGCCTCCGCCGGTCCAGGTAAAGTAGGTGCCGCTTTGCCAGCGGCCGATTGTGCTGATAATCCAGTTGCCAAAAGGGTTAAAACCATTGACATCCGGACCAAAGTCACGCGGCACAATAAAGTCGAGATAAAGCCGCGCAAAGGGAGTAGGCACAGGCCTGAATTGATCGTTATCTGTATTACTTTGATCATACTCGCGTTGACGGTTGGGGTTTTCGAAATTCTGTAAGGTTCCAAAAAGTCCGCCTGACGTGATGCTGTACGTGTAGTTTATCTCACCCCGTACATAACTGCCTACTCGCTTTCTGAGGGTGAACTCTGCGCCGCGAACATCCTGGTAGGATACCGGCTGACTAATGGTGTAGTTTGGCTGATTGTTTCGCCCGGTAAAGCGTACCTGTGCCGGCTGCTGTGAAACATCCCGGTAATAGCCTGAAACACGTATCAGGTATTTATCAAACAGCCCCTGTTCGTATCCGAGCTCATAGGCCACGGTTTTTGGCAGCGGATTGTTTGGATTAGCCAGCCGTGTCACTTCATTTGAAAACGGAGCGCGGCGTATCATGTAGAGATTTTCAGGCTGCGGCATCGAGTAGAAATGGCCGTAGTTGAAAAAGAGCTTACTCTCCTCCGCAATGGGGAAAGAGACTCCCATCCTGGGGCTCAGAGTCAGTTGCACGTCCGGAGTCGACTCTTCAAGCAATTCATCCAGCTGATCTGCATTTACAAACGCATCGGCAAACTCATCAAATGTAAACCATTCTCCTCTCGGGTTTGAATAGTCGAGCCTCAAACCGAGATTGGCGATCATTCCGCGAAACTCAATTCGGTTCTGCAGGTAGGCCGCACCTCTCAGGGGCGAGTTCGTCCAGCGTGAGATTGTGTTACCGGTCTGCAGCCCCTCGTCAATTCTTGCATAGTTCACGTTGTGAGTCGTATTTACCAGTTCTATACCGGTTTTAATTTGATTGTAGCGATTCACCTGGCTTGTAAAGTCTACCCGGGCAGAGTAGGTTGCCACGCTGCTGCTGTCGCGCGAGGTGCTCATTCCTACCCCCATTCTCATACCGGAACCGATGCCATCAGCCGGCTGCGATGAAAAACCGAAAGGTGCTTCATCAAATCCTACACCTCCAAAGAACATGACCGGATCGGTATTTCTTGCACGCCCCGGATTGGTGCTGTATCTGCTCTCAACGCGGTTGACAGTTACTTCGTAAAATGTATTTTCGGAGATCATGTGGGTAAACTGTGCACCAACATTGTTCAGGGTCCGTTCGGATGGTGCCCAGTAGTCGCTCGAAAAGATTCGTGATCGTATAAAGCTCACGCGTTCCATCTGTGTTGTCTGGCTTGCAAAGGAAGTAAACATACCGGGCTGGCCGACATTGTTATTGTTGGTTCCGCGCTGCATACCGAAAAGGCCGTCAACTGAAAGCTTCATCCCTGAGCGAATGTTGGATGTAAGTTTCAACTGGTAGGTTCTCTCATCATAGCTGTCGCGTGAGAGCGGTATTACATACATGGATCTTGATTCCCGGACTGAAGCACTAAACCGGAGGTCACCCAACATGTCACTGATACCCGGAACCGGGCCGCCTACATTTATATCGACTTCATAATCCGGACTGTCAATTCCAATCTCTTTTCGATGCTGCCATAAAAAAGCCTGCTGAAGAGCTTCCGGAGTCATATCTGTAGAGGGGTCACCATCGGCTGCCAGGCGATCGGCAATGGTATTCCATCCGTCAAATGAGGCGTGGTTTCTTCTTTCATATTGATCCCATGCTCCGCTTGATGTACCCGTCCAGGCTACGTCATCATCAACAAACGGCCTGATCCAGTAGGAGTCTCTGCTGTTAATATCGGGGCCAAAATGTTTCGCTTGTGGCGGTCTGATTCGGGCAATTGCATCTACGGTATACCGATCTCGCTGCCCCTCTTTTGTGGTTACCTGGATCAATCCGGAACGGATATTTCCATACTCTGCATTAAATCCGCCGGTCTGCACCTGGATGTTTTCAACGGATGAAAGGCTGATTCCGGTAAAAGGTGTATTATCGCGTTCATCACGAATCGATAGTCCATCGAGCGTAAAACCGAGCTGATCGGAACCACCTCCCCTGACCGTGAGGCCCTGCACCCCTGCCTGAAGACCAATCGCCTCATTAATCGTTGAAATGGGCAGATTTTCTATGTCCTGACGGCTGATATTTGCCCGGCTTGAGGAGACATCTCTTTGAACCACCGGGCGAATAGCCTGCACCACAACTTCTTCCCCTTCAATTACCTGTTCCTGGATCTCAATATCAATCCGGGTTACCTCATCAATATTTACCACAACGTTCTGTACCACCACCGGTGCAAACCCAATCATAGTAGCCCTCAATGTGTACGTGCCGGGACTTACATTCCCGATGCTGTAATATCCATCAAGATTCGTCTGGGCGCCCTGTGACGTGCCTTCAATAATCACGTTTACTCCGGGCATTGGATCTTCTGTACCGGCCTCTGTAACTACGCCATCAATACGGCCGGTTTGGGCGAGAGTAACGGAGCATAAAGTAAAAAAGAAAAGAATTGTTAACAGTAGCGATTTTTGACCCATACTCAATACCCTTAAGTCTGTTTGACGTTGTGATCCTGTTTGCAGTCTCTATAAAAACTAAATACGCTTAATACATCTTCATTATATAAGATTGAAGATTTTAATCAAAGGATAATCATAAACCAGACTTAGAATAAGTAAGTTTGGAACCGGTTCCATACCTAAATTGATGTTGCAATAACAAAAATCTAAAGTAGTTTAAAGGGAGATCAATTTGACTAAATTGATGGCGTATTAAAATTTTTAAGCCTCAGTGTCTTTAAATTACCTGAACAAAGAGTTTACTCTGAGTTCAGTTAGTTAACCTATAAAATTCCATCATATGAAACAGTTCTACATATTCATTCTTTCTGTATTGATTACCAGCTTTGCTTCTCTTGAGCTGGTTGCCCAGAAACCCGTTGCTGGTGAAATCACGAAAATAATTGAACTGCCTGACAGGGAGGTGATGAA
>PXDL01000524.1 GCA_003566395.1 Balneolia bacterium
TATTTTCGCCTTCATCCCGTAACGTGATCAGAATTTGCGACTCCGGCGGCGAGAACCGTATGGCGTTGCTGAGCAGGTTTATCAGGATTCGCTCAAACACATCCGGATTACAGTAGAACGGTCCGTCAACCGGCGCCAAATCCACTTTCAACGTAATTTTTTGATACTCCAACCTCGATTGAAACTGCCCCGAAGCCTGCCTGATGAGCCGGGCAGGATCTACAGGATAATGGGTGAGCCGAATCGCATCGGCATTCAACCGGGTTACCTGAAGCATCTGGTCGGTAAGGTGATTGAGTCTGCGGCTGTTGCGGTACATCATTCCCAGCCGTTTCCGGAGGCCGTCAGTTATACCCTTCGATTCCGTTCCGCTTAGTATATCCTCAAGCGGGCTTTGAATTAATGCCAGAGGTGTTTTTAGCTCATGAGTGATGCCGGAAAAAAATCTTGATTTCTCTTCTGCCGCTTTCCGCAAATCTTCGGTCTGCCGATCTACCAGTTTTTGCAACCTTCGCTCACGCTGCCTCAGCGCCCTTATGCGGTAACGAAACCCGCCATACACTAAACCCCCCGCAAAAAGGAGCATCAAAACATAAAATAGCCCGGTTTCATGAAATTTACGCGGAATACTTAGGGTGATGGCCGTTTCGGCCTCAAAACCGGAGTCATCTCCCGGACGCGCCATCAAGCGAAAACGGTGCTTACCAGGTGGAAGATTCGTGAATATGGCCTCGCGGCCCGATGTGCCCGATTCCCAGTTTTCATACACACCTTCAAGCTTATAGCGGAAATCCATGCGCTCCGGCTGCTTAAAATTCGGTGCCGAAAACCGGATGCGTATATTTCGTACATCAACCGGCAGTTTGAATTCTCCTTCGCTGTCCGGGTAAATAACGGTTTCTCCGGCAATCACAGATTCGATAACGGGTACGGCCATTCGCTGTGAACCATCCCCGCCTATCTCAGCCGGATAAAACACCGTAAGCCCGGCCTGATTTGGAAATATGATATGCCCCATTGAGCTTAGCAGCCCGGAAGTCATCACCCCGCCGTTCGCCTCCCGGTTTCGCATTCCGTCACGCTCGTTAAATCCCAGCACCCGGAGCCGGCTCTGTTTCCCGTCGGCCACACCGGAAAGCTCTCCGGAATCTATACGCATAACTCCGTTATTGGACGAAATCCACAGTTTCCCTTCTCTGTCTTCTATAATGCGGTGGAGCGAGTTATGAATCAGCCCGTTTTCCGTGGTTATACTTGCAACATGGACCAGATTTCCCATTTCATCAAATACAAGACGGTTGAGCCCGAGATTTTCGGTAGCTACCCAAACCGTATCCGTGCTTTGCAAATAGACGTCTCTTATCAGGTCGCTGTTCAATCCTGCACTACGCATGGTATAATTCAGCACTTCATTATTTCTGATAACCGACAGGCCGCTGGATGCGGTTCCAAGAAAGAGCGTTCCGTCTTCCGATTCCCGTATTACCCGAACCCCCATTAGATCCGTGCGATTTTCTTCTGAAAAACGATGATACCGGCCGTGTTGCCTATACACAAGCTGACCGGCCGACCCTATCCATAATCTCCCCGATTGATCCCGGTGCATAGCTTCTACCGTAGCATTCGCTCCGGCAGCCTGCTCAAATTCCGGAAGGTATTGCCAGTCTCCATCCTCATATTTCCACAAGCCTCTTCCCCACATTCCCGCGTACACCGTATCGGCTTCATGGTGCAGGAAGCGTGCAAAATTGCGGGTTAGGCTGCTGTTTTCAATATCCCACTGTGATACGGTTTCACCCTTCACCCTGAATACGCCCGAACGAAGGGTTCCGGCCCAAAGGGCCCCGTCAGGCGTTTCAATCACGGGATAAATATTTTCAAAACCGGGAATCCGGTCACTTGAAATATTTTGCACCATCGACTTTCGAATTTGATACACGCCCCGGTTAAACGTACTTATCCACAGTGAACCCTCTGCATCAAGAAAAGCCGACCTGATTTCCTCCGTTTCAAGAGCCAGGTTCCCGTTTATGTACACTTTGTTCAGGCCGATATGGATATCTTCACCGTCCGCACCTTTCAATACCAAATGTTTTCGCTCGATTCTGGAGCTGAAGGCTTCACCCACCGGCTCCATACTTTCGGATGCTTCTTTATATCTGAAATATCCTTTCGTCGTGCTGAATAAATAACTTCCGTCATCTAACGTAAACTGGTTCCAGAACACTAAATCGCTAATATCCGGCCGAAATATAAAATCTGTCGATTCAGACTCTGGAATATATCGAAAGGCTCCGTTTTCACCTGAAAGCCAGATGTATCCGTCGTCTATGGTGATATTATGAATCAAGGAGTGAGGAATCGGAAAATCTTCGGCCCTTATCAGTAATTCCGGCTCGTCTTCATCCTGAAAAAACAACCCGGCTTCATTAACCACCAGCATGCCTCCGCTCGGAACGGATTCGAGCTTGTACGCAGGAAGTTGCATACCGGCCGACTGATGCGGTTGAAAGTGTTTTTTTCCCGCCTCCATAATAAACACACCGTTACCACCGGCAATCCAGATATCTCCTCCGGCACGCTCTCGTATTGACCCTACCCCTCCGATATTTTTCCCCGCTGCATGCGCAAAAGTTGTAAACGTATTACCGGATTTACGCGAAAGGGGTCCGCCGCTGTATAAAAGCCATATATCGTCATTCCCGGTGCGTTTGATATCGGTAATCCGGTTCGACTCTATGCCTTCTGTATTGTTGGAATTATAGATGGTAAACTGATATCCGTCATAACGCGCCAACCCGTCGAGGGTAGAAAAATACAGGTACCCGGCATCAGTCTGGATAATCCGGCTGACGGAGTTCAGCGGCAAACCGTCTTCGATAGTGTAGTTACGAGTAAGGAACTCCTCAGAGCCGCTTCCGGCATGAAGTTGAAGCCCCATGCCCAGTATCAGCAAATAAACAAGCATTCCGAGTGGAATAGATTGTAAGACATGTGTGAACCTTAATGTTAGAGATAATGTACTACAATAGAAAGACATTAAGCTTCATTCCCGACTGTTCACACTTTTTGGGGAATCAAAAAAAAGCCCGGGGCTGAATCAGCTCCCGGGCTTTTTTAAAACATACTTACGAGCAGTTGCTTATTGGCGTCCTTTGCCTTGCTCGTGATCAACCTCTACAGCCTGATGATCAAAGTTCGGCTGGAAGCGGAACGGATTGATCGGCTCGGTAGCGGCACGACGATTTTCACGGCAGCCGCGATCGCCGGGCACAGGGTTCAGACACGGATTCGGGTCAACGCCGAGACCCACAACGGTCATGCGGTCTGAAGAGATACCATGTTCGCGATAGTACTCGGCAACGGCGTTGGCACGGCGAACACTCAAGCGCAGGTTGTATTGGTCTCCACCCACATCATCTGTGAAGGCTTCGATACGCAGAGTATAATTCTGGTTCATGCTCAGCTTTTCAATGTTTTCATCGAGTTTAGCGCGTGCACGGCTATCGATGTTACTTCTGTCGAAATCGAAGTTAATTTCAGCAAGGTCGCGAATGACCACCGGATCGTTGGGATCGAGGGGATCGGTTCCCATTTCAATTTCCTGTCCGTCGGTGAAGCCGTCACCATCGGTATCGGGGTGGAGCGGATCGGTTCCGTACA